>DATEJD010000001.1:0-7038 GCA_035278325.1 Gemmatimonadales bacterium
CACGCCCGGAAGAAGAAGATCATGGAGGCCGCGAAGGGTGCCCGCGGCGGCCGCAGCAAGCTGTACAAGGCGGCCAAGGAGACGGCCGAGCGGGCCATGCGGTACGCGTACCGCGACCGGCGCAAGAAGAAGTCGGAGTTCCGCGCGCTCTGGATTACCCGCATCAACGCGGCGGCGCGCATCCACGGCCTGAGCTACAGCCGCCTGGTGGCGGGCCTCAAGAAGGGCGGCGTCGAGATCAACCGGAAGATCCTGGCCGATCTCGCCGTGCGCGACGCGGACGCCTTCGGCCGGCTGGCCGAGGTCGCCAAGAACAACCAGTAACGTCCGTGTCGGCCGCCGCCCGCCCAATGGGGCCGTTCGCGCTCGGCGGGCGGCCCCATTGACGCATGACCGACCTGTGCCCGTGAGCCCTGCATCCGTGTCCACTGGCTATCCCGATCTCGACGCGCTCCTGCCGCGGCTCGAGGCCATTCCCACGCTCGGTGCCGACGCCCTGGAGGCGGAGCACACCGCCGTGCTCGGCCGCAAGAGCGGCGCGCTCACCGCCGCGCTCAAGACGCTGGCGACGCTGCCGGTCGAGGAGCGGAAGCGCTACGGCGCGGCGCTCAACCAGCTCAAGGGCCGCTTCGAGGAGGCCTTCGCCGCGCGGACCGCGGCGCTGGATGCGGAGCGCCGCCAGCGCGAGGCCGCCGGGGTGGACCTCACGATGCCCGGGCGACGCCGGTGGACCGGCGCGGAGCATCCCGTGACGCGGGTGGTGGACGAGATCGTCGACATCTTCCGTGAGCTCGGGTTCGCCGTGGCGACCGGCCCCGAGGTCGAGACCGAGTGGTACAACTTCCTCGCGCTCAACTTCCCGGCGGACCACCCCGCCATGGACATGCACGACACGCTGTACCTGGAGGCCCTCCCCGTGTACAAGGAGGAGGACCGCGACTACGGCGGCAAGCTCCTCCTCCGGACCCACACCTCGCCGGTGCAGATCCGGGTCATGCGGGCCGCGCCGCCGCCGGTCCGCGTGGTCATGCCGGGTATGGTGTATCGCAACGATGCCATCGATGCCTCGCACCTGCCCGCGTTCTCGCAGATCGAGGGCCTAGCGGTCGATGAGGGCATTTCGTTCGTGGACCTCAAGGCCACGCTGAACCACTTTGCGCACCGGTTCTTCTCGCCCACCACGAAAACCCGCTTCCGGCCGTCGTTCTTCCCCTTCACGGAGCCGTCCGCGGAGATGGACGTCGAGTGCCAGCTGTGCCACGGCAGCGGCTGCCCGGCCTGCAAGGGCACGGGATGGATGGAGATCCTGGGCTGCGGCATGGTCCACGAGGTGGTGCTCGAAAACGTCGGGCTCACTCCGGAGCGCTACACGGGCTGGGCCTTCGGCATGGGGCCGCACCGGATCGCGCTGCTGCGCTATGGGGTGCCGGACATTCGGCTGCTGCTCGGGGGGGACATGCGGTTCCTGGAGGCCCTGGGCCGGCCGGGGCGGACGGGCCCATGAACGTCTCCGTCCGCTGGCTCGAGGATTTCCTCCGCCGCGACCTGGACCCCCGCGACGTGAGCCACCGGCTCGCCATGCTCGGCGCGCCGGTGGACGCGGTCGAGCCGCTGTACCAGGACCTTGCGCCGTTCGTCGTGGCCCAGGTGCTGGAGGTAGGTCCACATCCGGATCCCAAGGCCACGAAGGTTCGCCTGACCAAGGTCGACGACGGCACCGGTGAGCCGCTCACGGTAATCTGCGGGGCGCCCAATGTCACCGCCGGCAAGCGCTATCCCTTCGCACGGCTCGGGACCCGCATGCCCGGCCCGAAGGGCTTCACCATCGAGGCGCGGCCCATTCGCGGCGTGGTGAGCCAGGGCATGCTCTGCTCGGCCCGCGAGCTCGGCCTCGGTGAGGAGCACGACGGCATTCTCGAGCTCGCCACCGACGCCGCACCGGGGACGCCGTTTCTCCAAGCCATGCCATTGGCGGATACCCGTCTGGTGGTCGACGTCGGTCCCAACCGGCCGGATCTGCTGGGGCACAAGGGGATCGCTCGGGAGCTGAGTGCGTCGTACGGCGCGCCGTTCCGCTTGCCACAGATTCCCGGCGCCGAGCGGCTCGACGTCCCTGCGGCCCGCCACACGGGTGCGTCCGACGCCGCCGGGGGCCTCAAGCTTTCGATCGAAGATCCCGAGTCCTGCCCGCGCTTCCACGCGGCCGTCATCCGGGGCGCCACGGTCGGTCCATCGCCCGAGTGGCTGCGCCGCCGGCTCGAGGCCGTGGGCGTCCGCTCGATTAACAACGTGGTGGACGCGACCAACTACGTGATGTTCGAGCTCAATCAGCCGATGCACGCGTACGATCTGGCCAAGCTGCGCGGTGGCACGCTCGTAGTACGTCGTGCGCGGCCCGGCGAGAGCGTGGTGACGCTCGACGACGTCGAGCGCCGGCTCACACCGGAGATGGTCGCCATCGCCGACGGCGAGGGCGTGATCGGCATCGCGGGCGTGATGGGCGGCGCCAACACCGAGGTGAGCTTCGAGAGCCGCGACCTCCTGCTCGAAGCCGCGGTGTGGGATCCCGCGCGCACCCGGCGCACCCGGCGCGACCTCAACCTCAGCACCGAGGCCAGCTACCGGTTCGAGCGCGGCATCGACCGCTGGGGCGGGGAAGCGGCCATGCGGCGCTGCATCGAGCTGGTGCTGGCGACGGCCGGCGGAACTCTGGTCGAGCAGCCGGTCGACCTCTGGCCCGTGCAGTCGCACCCACCGCGGATCTTCCTTCGGCCGGCGCGGGTGGCTCAGGTGCTCGGCGTCGAGCTGCCCTGGGCGGAGCTCGAGCGGCACCTGGTGGCGATCGGCGCCACCGTCGTGAGCAAGCCCGAGGACGGCAGGATTGCCGTGGACGTGCCGGGCTGGCGGCCCGACCTGCGCCGCGAGATCGACCTGGTCGAAGAGATCGCCCGCCTTCACGGCTATGACAGCTTCCCGGCCGACCTTCGCCGCTTCCGGGTCGGCAACCTGCCCGACGCGCCGGAGGAGGCGGTCAGCGGCGCGGTGCGCCGCGGCTTGGTGGCCGAGGGTTTCTACGAGGTGATCAGCCTGCCGATGGGCCCCGCCGATGGCGAAGGCAGCGTCCGGCTGCTCAACCCACTCGCCGCCGATGAGGCCTGGCTCCGTCGCCGTCTGCTGCCGGGACTGGTGCGCCTGGTCGAGGCCAACTGGGCCAACCGGGTGGCCGACGTGCGCCTGTTCGAGATCGGCACCACGTTCAGGGCGGGCGCGCCGGGCCAGCGGCCCCACGAGGAACGCCGGGTGGCGGCGGTGCTGACCGGCCGACGCGAGCCGCCGCACTGGTCGAGCCCGTCGGCAGCGGTTTTCGATCTCTGGGATCTCAAGGGCCGGCTGGAGGCCGCGGTCGCTCTGGCGGTTCCCGACGCCGAGGTGCAGGTTGAAGGACAGGCCTGGGTGGTCCGGGACCGCGCCGGGCGCGTGGTGGGCGGCGGTGGTCCGCTGTCGGCCGATGCGCCCCCCTGGGCCGCGCCCCTGTTCGGGTTCGAGCTGCTGCTCGATCCGGCGCCCCGCCGCCCGGCTCCCTTCGTGCCGTTGCCCACGACACCCTCGTCCGAGCGGGTGCTCGCGTTGCTCCTCCCCGATGGGGTCGCGGCGCGGCAGGTCGAAGATGTGCTGCGGCGCGCCGGGGGCGCGTTGCTCGAGCAGGTGGACATCGAGAGCGACTACCGCGGGGCGGGGCTGCCGGCGGGCACGCGGAGCGTGGCGTTCCGGCTCACCTTCCGCGCCGCCGAGCGCACGCTTCGCGACGTCGAGGTGGACGAGGCCGAGGCGCGCATTCTGGCCGCCCTGGCTGGCGAGCTGGGTATCCAGCGGCGGGACGGCGAGTCCCGCACCGGAGGGTGAGCGTGGCATACGTCTATGAGCGTCCCGATCTCGCCGCGCTGCACGAGCTCGAGCGCGTGCTGGGCAGCATGGCCGAGGAGCTGGGTGCCTGGCGGCGCCGCTGCCTCAAGGCGGAGGCGGAGCTCAAGGAGGCGCAGGCGAGCGGCGGGCTGGTGGCGCCCGCCGAGCTCAAGGAATCCCGCCAGCGCGTGGTCGATCTCGAGACCGAGAACCAGGCGCTCCGGCAGCGCATCGATTCGGCCAAGGAACGCCTCCGCGTGCTCGCGGCTCGGCTCTCCTTCCTCGAGCAGCACGGCGGAGGCAACGCGGCATGACCCAGGCCAAGCACGCCGTCAAGGTGATCATCGGCGGCGAGGAATACACCGTCAGGTCCGAGCTGCCGCCCGAGTACACCCGCGAGGTCGCCGCGTATCTCGACGCCGCGCTCAAGCGGGTGCGCGATTCCCTCCCCATGGTCGAGACCCACAAGGCGGCCATCCTCGCCGCGCTGGCCATCACCGACGAGCTGTTCCAGGCGCGCCGCGGCGACCGCCAGATCGCGGACCGGCTCTCCCACCTGACCGACGAGTTCGCCCGCATGCTGCCGCCCGCCAAACGGGGCAGCCGCGCGACCGCCTCCTAGCGGAGACTTCCCATGCCTCAGCAACTCGTGCTCCCCGCGCTGGTGGGCGTGGTAGCCGGTCTGGTCGTGGCGCTGGGCGCGATCGCGGTGAACACTCACCGGCAGCGCAAGGCGGCGACCGGCATCCTGGGCACCGCGCGCGTCGAAGCGGAGCGCATCATGACCGAGACCGCGCGCGACGCCGAGGCGGCCCGGCAGGAGGTGCTGGTCGAGGCCAAGATGGAGGCGCTCAAGCAGCGGGAGGATCTGGACCGCGAAGGAGCCCGGCGGCGCGAGGAGTGGGAGCGGCTCGAGCGGCGGGCCGATGAGCGCGCCCGGGTGCAGGAGCGGAAGCTCGAGGAGCTCGAGCACCGCGAGCACGCCCTGAGCAAGCGGGACGAGACCCTCGCCCAACGCGAGCAGGGGCTCCGCGCCCGCGAGGGCGAGGCCGACCGCCTGGCGCAGGAGCAGCGGGTCAAGCTCGAGCGCATCGCGGGCTTGAGCACGGAGGACGCCCGGCGCGAGATCCTCCAGCGGGTGGAGGACGAGGCGCGGACCCAGGCCCAGGCGCTGGCGCGCGACATCAAGGAGCAGGCCAAGCGCGGCGCCGATCGCGATGCCCGCCGCATCATCTCGATGGCCATCCAGCGGCTCGCCGCCGAGCACACCGCCGAGAGCACCGTCGCCGCGGTGGCGCTCCCCAGTGAAGAGATGAAGGGCCGGATCATCGGCCGCGAGGGCCGGAATATCCGCGCCTTCGAGACCGCCACCGGCGTGGACGTCATCATCGACGACACCCCCGACACCGTGAGCGTGAGCTGCTTCGACCCGATCCGCCGCGAGGTGGCGCGCCGGTCGCTCGAGGCGCTGATCCAGGATGGCCGGATCCATCCCGGCCGGATCGAGGAAGTGGTGCAGAAGTCCCAGAAGGAGCTCGAGACCCAGCTGGTCGAGCTGGGCGAGCAGGCGGCGTACGACACCGGCATCCACGGGCTGCACCCCGAGCTGATCAAGCTGGTGGGTCGCATGCGCTACCGGACCTCGTATGGCCAGAACATCTACGACCACTCGAAGGAAGTGGCGTGGCTCGCCGGGATGATGGCCGCGGAGCTCCACCTCGACCAGGCGTTGGCCAAGCGCGGCGGCCTGCTCCACGACATCGGCAAGGTGCTGACCCACGACAACGAGGGCACCCACGTGGAGCTGGGCGTGGAGGTGGCGCGGCGCTACGGCGAGAGCGCGGCCGTGATCAACTGCATCCAGGCCCACCACGACGACGTGCCCCACGAGAGCGCCGAGTCGGTGCTGGTGCAGGCGGCCGACGCCATGAGCGGCGCGCGCCCGGGCGCGCGTCGCGAGGCGTTCGAGACCTACGTCAAGCGGCTGACCAAGCTGGAGGAGATCGCCAACGGATTCCCCGGCGTGGAGAAGAGCAACGTGATCCAGGCGGGCCGCGAGGTGCGGGTGGTCGTCACCCCGGAGCGCATCGACGATGCGGCCGCGGCGCAGCTGTCGGAGACCATCGCCCGCCGGATCGAGAACGAGCTGCAGTACCCGGGGCAGATCAAGGTCGTCGTCATCAGGGAGACCAGGGCAGTGGACTACGCACGATGAGCGCACGCATTCTCGACGGAGTACCCCTCGCCGACGCCATCCGCGCGGAGGTGGCGCAGGCGGTGCAGCAATACACCAGCAGCGGCCGCCGGCCCGGCTTGGCGGTGGTGATCGTCGGCGAGAACCCGGCCAGTCAGGTATACGTGAAGGCCAAGGGGAAGGCCTGCGAGGAGGCGGGCATGCACTCCGAGACGGTTCGCCTGCCCGCGCAGACCACCGAGGCCGAGCTGCTGGCGGTGGTCGACCGGCTGAACCGGGACCCGAGGATTCACGGCTTCCTGGTGCAGCTCCCGCTGCCCGCGCACATCAACAGCGAGCGCGTGCTCAACGCCATCAGCCCCGCCAAGGACGTCGACGGGTTTCACCCCGTCAACGTGGGCAAGCTCAGCATCGGCGATCCGACCGCGCTCAAGCCCGCGACGCCGTTCGGTGTGCAGCAGATGCTGATCCGATCGGGGATCGAGACCAAGGGCGCCAACGCGGTGATCGTGGGGCGCTCCAACATCGTGGGCAAGCCGATGGCGAGCCTGTTGATCCAGCCGGGCAAGGGCGGCGACGCGACGGTCACCGTCTGTCACTCGAAGACCCGCGACCTGCCCGGCGTCTGCCGATCGGCCGACATCCTGGTGGTCGCGATGGGCAAGCCCGAGTTCGTCACGGCCGACATGGTGCGGCCCGGCGCCACCGTGATCGACGTCGGGATCAACCGGGTGGAGGACGCCTCGCAGCCCAAGGGCTACCGCATCGTGGGCGACGTGGCCTATGAACCGGTGGCCCGGATCGCGGGCGCGATCACTCCAGTACCGGGCGGCGTCGGCCGGATGACGATCGCGATGCTGCTGCAGAATACCCTGCAGGCGTTCGAGCAGGCCGGGACGGTGAGCGGTGAGCGGGGTTGAGTCACCCTGAGCGAAGCGAAG
>DATEJD010000002.1:0-2763 GCA_035278325.1 Gemmatimonadales bacterium
ACCTCGGCGCCCGCCGCGGCGAGCGGGGCGTCGAAGGCGCGGGCGACATCCCAGCGCTCCTGACGCAGCGCGCTGTTCCGCTGAGCCAGCGCGCTCCGATAGCGCGACAGGCTTCGCAGGTAGTGCCGGTCGGCCAGCGAGAGCAGCCGGTCGAGGTACCCGCGACGGTCGGCCGCGGCGCCCGCGGCCAGACTCACGTCGTCCGGGAGGAACGACACCGCGAGCCACGCGCCCACCGCGTCGGCCAGGCGGTCGGGCTCCTGCCCGTCCACCAGGATTCGCTTCCGCCGCCCGGCCACCGCGTAGCTGGCGCCGACCGACGCCGCGAGACCGCCCTCCACTTCCGCCTCGAGGTGGAATCCGGGCCCCTCGAAGCGGGTCACCTCCTGGTCCGGCGCGCCGCGGAACGAGCGGTACAGCACCGGGTAGTAGATGGCCTCGAGCAGGTTGGTCTTGCCCTGGGCGTTGGCACCCAGGAGCACCAGACCGGACGCGGGGGGCTCACAATCGAGGTCCGCCAGGTTGCGGAACCCTCGAGCCACCAGGTGGCGGAGCCGCACTACTCGATGTGAATCTGCCGGCTGACGACGCTGCCCTGCTGGCCGAGCAGGTCGACACCGTAGGCCTGCACGATGACCGTGGCGCCGCTGTGGCCGATGGTCGAAAGCTGAGCCGCGAAATCCACGGTATCCTTGCCCTGTCCCAGGATCGGCGCGAAGCCCTGGTTGATGCCCCCGACGGCGAGGTACACCGTGTCCACGCCATCCGAGTCGAACGCCCGGCCCTGGATGACGAGCAGATCGCCTTCGGTGATCGCCGTGTCGGCGGCGGCGGGGTGGGTGATCTCGGTGGTAGGCCCGCTGCCGTCCCCGGGATTCTCGCTGGGAAACACGAACCGTTCCCGCGTGCCGCACCCCGCTAGAAAGGCCAGCGCCAGCCACCGCATTCCCCGCCGAAATGCCCATCCAGGAGTCATGGAAAAATAGCCGGTTGCAAGGTGAAATTGCAGGCTCAAGCTCCGGTAAACTGAGGCTTTCGCTTCTCCAGGAACGCGCGGGTTCCCTCCCGCATGTCGGCCGTCTCGCTGAGCAGCCCGAACCAGGCGGCCTCGAGCCCGAGCGCGGCGTCGAGCCCCAAGTCGAGGCCCGTGTCCACCAGCTCGAGGCACGCGCGGACCGCCAGCGGGCCGTTCTCGAGGATCGTGCGGAGCAGGCCGGTAGACTCGGCGATCAGGCGGTCAGCGGGCACGACCCGGTTCACCAGTCCGATGCGCCATGCCTCCTGGGCGTCGATCATGGCACCGGTGAGCAGCAGCTCGAGCGCGCGTCCCCGGCCGACCAGACGGGGCAGACGAACCGTGCCGCCGTAGCCCGGCCCGATGCCGAGCTTGACCTCGGGCTGGCCGAAGCGGGCCGACTCGCTGGCGATGCGGAGATGGCACGCCATCGCGAGCTCGCAGCCGCCGCCGAGCGCGAAGCCGTTCACCGCGGCGAGGACCGGTTTCCCGGCGCGCTCGAAGCGCCGCATCATCCGCTGCCCCGCCAGGGCACGCGCCTGGCCCTCCTGCGCGCTCTGTCCGCCGATCTCGCCGATGTCGGCGCCGGCCACGAAGGCCTTGGAGCCCGCGCCGGTGAGCAGCGCGGCGCGGATCTCCGGCTCGCGCGCCACGCGCCCGGCGGCGTCGTCCAGCTCGGCAATGACCGTGGCGTTGAGCGCGTTGAGCTTGTCGGGACGGTTGATCGTGATGGTGGCGATCCCGTCGGCGAGGTCGAACAGCAGAGAGGTGTAGGCCATGGTGGTCGCGGGTGGGAGGTCATCCTGCGGCTACGCGAGATAGAAGAACATAACCGGCTATCTTTGCCGCATGACGATCCCACATCCGATCGACTGGACCGCCGAAGGCGCGGTCCGGATCCTGGACCAGACGCTGCTGCCCGGCGAGGAGCGCTACCTCGACCTCGACACGGTGGACGCCGTGGCCGAGGCCATCCGCACACTGCGGGTGCGGGGCGCGCCGTTGATCGGCATCGCGGCGGCGATGGGGGTGACGCTCGCGGCGCGCGGGCGGAGCGCGTCGCTCGAGGCCGTCTGCGCGGCGAGCCAGACGCTGGGAGCCACGCGTCCCACCGCCGTCAACCTGCATTGGGCGCTGGCGCGGATGGAGCGGCGCGCGGCCCGTGCCGTGGAGCAGGGGGACGATCTCGAGCGCGCGCTGCGCGACGAAGCCAACGCGATCTGGGACGAGGACCGCGCCATGTGCGCGCGGATCGGCGCGCTGGGCGCGGAGCTGCTGGGCGACCGGGACGCGCTGATCCTGACCCACTGCAACGCCGGTGCGCTGGCCACGGGCGGCATCGGCACCGCGCTCGCGCCGGTGTACACCCTGCACCAGGCAGGGCGCGCCGTCGCCGTGCTGGCCGACGAGACCCGCCCGCTGCTGCAGGGGAGCCGCCTCACGGCCTGGGAGCTGAGCCGCGCGGGCGTGCCGGTCACCATCATCGCGGACAACATGGCGGCCAGCCGCCTCCGACGGGGCGACGTCACCTGCGTGCTGGTGGGCGCCGACCGGATCGCCGCCAACGGCGACGTGGCGAACAAGATCGGGACCTACGGGGTCGCGCTCGCGGCACGTGCCGCGGGGGTGCCGTTCTATGTCGCGGCGCCCACGTCCACCGTGGACCCGGCCACGCCGAACGGCGCGGCCATTCCCATCGAGGAGCGAGGGGCCGCGGAGGTGGCGGGATGGCGCGGACACCAGGCCGC
>DATEJD010000003.1:0-5025 GCA_035278325.1 Gemmatimonadales bacterium
CGCACTACTACTCCAGCATGGTGGAGTGGAGCCGCGCCCTGGGCGGGGTCCCCATCTATCTCCACGCCGCCGACGCCGACTGGGTGGTCTACCACGACCGCGCGATCCTGTTCTGGGATGGCGACACCCGTGAGGTCGCCCCGGGCCTGACCCTCATTCGCTGCGGCGGCCACTTCCCGGGCGGTACGGTGCTTCACTGGGCCGACGGGGCCGACGGCAACGGCGCTCTGCTCACCGGCGACATCATCATGGTGGGCGAGGATCGCCGGACGGCGGGGTTCATGTACAGCTTCCCCAACTACATCCCGCTCAACGCGCGGGCGGTCCAGCAGGTCGGGGCGATGGTCGAGCCGTTCGAGTTCGAGCACGTCTACGGCGGGTGGTTCGGGCGCAACATTCTCGCGGCCGGCAAGGAGGCCGTGCGATACTCGGTGCGGCGCTACATCCACGCCATCTCGGACCGTGGACGAGACTGAGGAGCATCGTCGCCCCAGGCGCGGCGGCGCTCTGGCGGTAGATCTCCGCCGCGCCCGGGCGGCCCAGCGCCGGCTGGAGCGCGCGGAGGCCCGGTCGCAACCCGCGCCAGCGCCTCGGCCATCACGCTCCCGAGGTTACCGCGTCAGCTGTGCCAATCGCGATCCGCTGACCTGCGTGCGGGAGTGGTTCAGCCTGCACGGCTGGACCCCGTTCGCCTTTCAGGAAGAGGTGTGGCGCGCGTATCTCGCCGGCGAGAGCGGCCTGGTGCACGCGGCGACCGGCACCGGCAAGACCTACGCGGCCTGGCTGGGACCGGTGCTCGAGTGGCTGCGCGATTATCCCGTGGCACCCCGGCGGAAGGCCGGGCCGGCTCCGCTTCGCGTGCTCTGGGTCACCCCGCTCCGCGCGCTCGCGGGGGACACGGAATCCGCGCTCCGCGCGCCGGTCGAGGACCTGGGGCTCCCCTGGACCGTCGAGAGCCGCACCGGCGACACGCCCGCGCGGATCCGCGCCCGCCAGCGCGAGCGCCTGCCGACCGCGCTCGTCACCACGCCCGAGAGCCTGACGCTGCTCCTTACCCGCGACGACGCGGCGGAGCTGTTTGCCCACCTCGAGCTCGTGGTGGTGGACGAATGGCACGAGCTCATGGCCTCCAAACGAGGGGTTCAGACCGAGCTGGCGCTCGCCCGCCTGCGCCGGTTCCGCCCCTCGCTCCGGACGCTGGGGCTGTCCGCTACGCTGGGCAATCTCGACGTGGCCCGCGATACCCTGCTCGGCCTGGATTCCGACGGCCGGCCTCGGCCGGGCCGGCTCATGCAGGGTCACGTGCCGAAGGCGCTCGAGGTGGACGCCCTGATTCCCGAGACCATGGAGCGCTTCCCCTGGTCGGGACAGATGGGGCTCCGCATGGTGCCGGAGGTCGCGCGCGCCATCGAAGAGGGTGAGAGCGCGCTGGTCTTCACCAACACCCGTGCGACGGCTGAGATCTGGTATCAGGCCCTGCTCGCCGCCCGGCCCGACTGGGCCGGCATCATGGCGCTGCACCATGGCTCGATGGATCGCGGCACCCGTGAGTGGGTGGAGGATGGGCTGCGCGAAGGACGGCTCCGCTGCGTCGTGTGCACCTCGACGCTCGACCTCGGCGTCGACTTCACGCCGGTGGATCGGGTGCTGCAGATCGGCAGCCCCAAGGCGGTCGGCCGCCTCATCCAGCGGGCGGGGCGGAGCGGGCATCAGCCTGGCGCCGTGAGCCGGCTGACCTGCGTGCCGACCAATGCGCTCGAGCTGGTGGACGTGGCGGCGGCGCGCGCCGCGCTCGAGGCCAGGCGGATCGAGGCCCGGCGTCCGGTCGAGCGCCCGCTCGACCTGCTCGCCCAGCATGCGGTGACCGTCGCGCTGGGCGGCGGCTTCAGCGAGCGCGAGCTGTACGACGAGGTGCGCACCACCCACGCCTTCCGCGACCTCACTCGAGCGGAGTGGGGCTGGGTGCTCGATTTCATCACCAACGGCGGCGACGCGCTCCGGGCCTATCCCGAGTACCGCAAGGTCGTCGTGCAGGACGGCCGCTACATCGTCACCAGCCGCATGGTGGCCATGCGGCACCGCCTGTCCATCGGCACCATCGTGAGCGAGAGCGCGATGAAGGTGCAGTTCGTGCGTGGCCGCACCCTGGGCTCGGTGGAGGAGAACTTCATCGCGCGGCTCCGGCCCGGTGACCATTTCACCTTCGCGGGCCGCACGCTTCAGTTCGTCCGGGTGCGCGGCATGGTGGCGTACGTCCGGAAATCGAGCCAACCCACCTCGGTCGTGCCGCACTGGTCCGGCGCCCGGATGCCGATCTCGCCCGAGCTCGCGGCCAGCGTGCGCGAGCGCCTCGACGAGGCGCGCCGGGGGATCTACCTCGGGCCCGAGATGCATGCGGTCCGGCCCATCCTCGAGCTCCAGGCGGCGTGGTCGCGCCTTCCGGCGCCCGACGAGCTCCTGGTGGAGCGCGTGGCCACCCGCGAAGGGCACCACCTGTTCTTCTATCCGGTCGAGGGCCGCCTGGTGCACGAGGGCCTCGCCGCGCTGTTCGCCTACCGGATCTCGCAGCTCGGGCCGATCTCGTTCACCCTCGCCGCCAACGATTACGGCCTGGAGCTCCTCTCGGCCGAGCCCGCGCCGATCGACGAGGCCATCGCGGCCGGCCTCTTCTCGCCCGACTACTTGCTGCACGACATCCCGGCCAGCCTCAACGCCGCCGAGCTGGCCCGCCGCCAGTTCCGTGAGATCGCTCGGGTGGCGGGGCTCATCTTTCAGGGCTATCCCGGAGTGAACAAGTCGGTCAAGCAGGTGCAGGCCTCGAGCGAGCTCCTGTATGACGTCTTCGCCCGCTATGATCCCGACAACCTGCTGCTGTTTCAGGCGCACCGCGAAGTGCTGGAGCGCCAGCTCGAGCAGAGCCGCCTGGGCCGGACCCTCGAGCGCATTTCGGCGGGGCGCGTGACCGTGGTGGACGTCGAGCGGCCCACCCCGCTGGCGTTCCCGCTCCTGGTCGACCGCGCCCGCGAGCAGGTGAGCTCCGAGAAGCTGGGTGACCGCATTCGCCGGATGGCCGCGCCGCTCGAGCGCGCCGCCGATGCGCCTCGCTTTGCCAGCGGCCGGAGCCGCGGGTTCCGGAGTGGATCGTGAGCGACGCGGAGGTTCGACTCGCTGGTGAGGACGTGGTGCTGCTGGCCGAGCGTGCCCTGTATTGGCCCCGCGCCGGCACTCTGGTCGTGGCCGACCTTCACTGGGGGAAGGCGGCGACCTTTCGGGCGGCGGGCATACCGGTGCCCGTCGGCGCGACCAGCGACGACCTCTCGCGGCTGGACGCCGCCCTGTTCCGCACCTGTGCCCGTCGCCTCGTCGTGCTCGGCGACCTGTTCCACGCCAAGGCCGGCCGCATCGCCACCCAGACCCTGGCCGAGCTGCGCCGCTGGCGCGCGCTCAGGGCCGAGCTCGAGATCATGCTGGTGCGCGGCAACCATGACCGCCACGCCGGCGATCCGCCGGACGACCTCCGGATCAACTGCGTCAACGCGCCGGCCTTCGTGCCCCCATTCGTGCTGCGGCATGAGCCGGCCGACTCGCCGGAGGGCTACACCCTCGCCGGACATCTCCATCCAGCGATCGTCCTCGCCGGACCCGCGCTCCAGCGCGAGCGCCTGCCCTGCTTCTGGCTCACGCCCCGCGGGGCGGTGCTGCCGGCCTTCGGCGGCTTCACCGGACTCGCGTCGGTCCGGCCCGGGCCGGACGATCGCATCTTCGTCATCGCCGAGCAGGACGTCATTCCCGTGGGGTGAGCGCGGCATCATGGCGGACTGACCGTACCGGAGTCCGCGCCTACTGGCGTGACCCCTCGCAACGCGCTACCATGTCCGATGACCGGCACGACGGAGAGCCGCAGATGATGGATCAGCGGGTACGCACCGAGCGACTCGACCTGGCACCCCTCACGCTCGACGAGGTGGACGCGCTCCTCGCGGGCGACGGGCCCCGCCTGCGCCAGCTCACGGGCGTCCTGTTTCCCCCGCCGGTGGCACCGCCGCCCTACATGACCGACCCGCTGCCCGCCGTGCGCGAGCGCTTGCGCGCCCGCCCCGAGGAAGCGCCGTGGTGGAACTGGCTCATGTTCGAGCGGGAGACCCGGCGCGCGGTCGGCTCGGTGGCCTTCGGCGGCCCCCCCGACGCGTCCGGGTCGGTGCTCCTGGGCTACGCCATGTACCCGCAGTTCGAGGGTCACGGCTACGCTACCGAGGCGGTCAAGGCGATGATCGAGTGGGCCTTCGGGCAGCCGGGCGTGCGCCAGGTGCGGACGCTCGCGCCGGTGTGGAACACGCCGGCGCTGCGCGTCGCGGAGAACGTCGGGATGCGGCCGGTCGCCTCCGACGAGGACGACGACGTCGGCGAGGTGCTGGTCTACGCCGTCACTGCGCCAGCATCCGTCGCATCGGCCTGATCAGCAGTGCGAGCACCACGGCGGCCGCCAATGCTGTCGCGGTCACGATGGTAAAGAGGGTCGGAAGCGGCATGGTCTCGTACACGCTGGACGCCATGCCCGCCATGTAGTTCCCCACCGAGAGCGACAGGTACCACACCCCCATGATGAGCCCGGCGATCCGCATCGGCGCCAGCTTGCTCATCGCGCTCAACCCCACCGGGCTGAGGCACAGCTCCCCCATCGTCTGCAGCCAGTAGCTCGCCACCAGCCAGAGCGGGCTCACCTTGGCACCGCCGGCCGCGGCGGTCGCCGCCCCGATCATCAGGGCAAAGCCGAGGCCGAGCAGGGTCAGCGCGATGGCGAACTTGGTCGGGCTCGAAGGGTCTCGGCGCCCCAGGCGCAGCCAGAGCGCGGCGAACACCGGCGCGAACAAGATGATGAACAGTGGCGTGAGCGCCTGGTACCAGCTCGCCGGGAAGGCGTGCCCAAAAACCGTGTTCTGGGTGTTCCGCTCGGCAAACAGGTTGAGCGTGGAGCCGGCCTGCTCGTAGGCCATCCAGAAGACGCAGGAAGCCACGAACAGCACC
>DATEJD010000004.1:0-2762 GCA_035278325.1 Gemmatimonadales bacterium
CCATCCGGCCTTGTCGCTCGCCGACCCGGCCTCCCACCCTCCGCCTGCGTGGGTGGCCCCCAACCGCCAGTCGGGGTCGTCGAGCGGCGGCTGCCACCGCCCGTTGCGGCCGCGGTAGACCACACTGCTGTCGAGCACGCGGCGCAGGGTGAACTGGAAATCGTCATGGGCCGGCACGGGGGCCCGATCGCCGGCCACGTCGAGGCACACGCTCACGGCGTCGGCCCAGGAGGGCGTCCGGTCGGGAACCCGGGTCACCACGAACACGGTGTCGGCCGCGCGGAGGAGCCAGACTGAGGCTCGGCCCGAGCGGGTGACGATCGTGATCTGGGGCGCACCCCATGCCGCGCTGTCGAGTCGCGCGTCGGCCGCGGGTGGAACGGCTACGTCGCGCAGCTCGACGCCGAGCGGCTCGATCGAAGCTCCGCCTGCCTGGAGCGCGAGCGCGGCAAGCAGCAGCACCAAGTCGGCTAGTCCGAGTCCGCCGGGGTGAGCGGCACCAGGCGCCCGCGCGGCGGGATGCCGGGCTCGAGCTCGAGGATGCCAACCGAGGCCGGAAGGTCGAAACGTCGACGACCGGCGCCGCCCGGATTCATCACGGTCACCACCGTATCGACCAGAGTCAGCACCGGCCGGTGGGTGTGGCCGTACACGATGATCTCCGCGTCCGGAAACTCGGCCTGTAGCTTTTCGGGAGTGGGCGAGCCGAGCTGATCGCCATGGGTGACCACGATGATGAATCCGTCGAGCTCGATCCTCGCCACCCGCGGCAGCCGGCTTCGGAGGGCCCAACCGTCGGTGTTGCCGTATACGGCGGTCACCGGCGCGATGGCCCGGAGCTCGTCCAGAATGCTCTGGGGTCCGACGTCGCCGCCGTGGAGGATGTGGTCCACCTGGCTGAACACGTCGAAGACCTCGGGCCGGAGAAGCCCGTGGGTATCGGAGATGACGCCGATACGCATACGGTGGTCAGTCGATCCGCCGCACGGCGGCCGCACGGGCGGTCACCGCCGCGAATGCCTGGAGCACCTCGGCGCCGGTGAAGCTGCAGTGCCCGTACCGATCAGGGGTCAGCTGGCTCAGGAAGCTCGCGGCCCCGTGTGCCGTCACCTTGCCGGCGTAGCCGCTCTCCTGCGCCACGGGAATCACCGGATCACCCGTCGTATGGAGCGTGCTCACCGGCACCGTGAGGGCTCCGGATGTCTCGAAGGCATCGAGCGCGGTGCGCGCCGCGGCATCCGCCGCCACGCGGGCTACGCCGGCGTTGAGCGCGGCATCGTCGGAGGATCCCTGGTAGACTCGCCCGATATTGTCGTACGGCTGGCCACCGAGGCGCTGCCGCGCGTCCGGCAACGCGAAGACGTCGTACCAGAGGATGTCGAGTGCCGTGGTAGTGGCGAACTGCAGGTCCGCCGCGTCGTGCGGCGCGCCGGAGACCGTGAGCAGCTGGAGGGTGGCCTGATCGTCGGCCTGGAGCGCCGCGCTCACCTTGGGCGCGAAGACTGCATTCCATTGCGCGCGTACGGTGTCGGGCACATCCACCGGGCCGCCGGGAATGACGCCGGGGAAGAAGTAGTCGAACAGCACGCGAAAATCGCCGAGGTAGTCGATCTGACCGGCGAAATCGCCCACCGGACCACACGCGGCCACCGCCCCGTTGAAGAGATCAGGGTGCCGCTCGGCGGCCAGCGCGGCGACCAGGCCGCCTTCCGACACCCCGACGACGAACGACCGCGACGGATCTGGGGTGAAGCGGCGGCGCACCTCGCTCACCAGCTGCGCGACGTCCTCCACCGCCTCATCCGCCACCAGTCCATTGGCGCGATAGCTGGTGGTCGCGTACGCGTAGCCCAGCCCGTTCACGACCTGGGCCACCGACTGGCCGTCGATGTGATCGTCCGGAACGGCGAGCGGCGCATCCGCGGCGACATAGCCGTGGGCGTAGAGCACCAGGTCGCCATTCCAGCCGGAGGGATAACAGACGCGATAGAGTGCTCCCGTCGCGGCGAGCGTGCCGTCGTGGCACCCGACCGCGGCAGGCTCTTCCGGGCTGCCGTTCGATTGCGGATTGTCGCCGCCGCAGGCCGCGGCGGCCAGTGCCACGAGTACGGCGGTCAACCGCCGGCTGACCGGCGAGCCCGGGTAACGGGCGACGAGCCGAGTCATGCATACCTCAACGGACAGGCGCCGGCACTAGGAGCGGGCCTCATCGTCACCACTCCAGCGCCGCGCGATCTCGATATCGATGGCCAGCTGGTCCAGCACCCGCTGGACGATGAAATCGATCAGCTCGGTGATGGCGGCCGGCCGGTGATAGAACCCCGGTGCCGCCGGCACCACCACCGCGCCGGCCTCGGTGACGGTCACCAGATTGCGGAGATGCACCAGCGAGAGCGGCGTCTCCCGCGGAACCAGGATGAGCTTGCGGCGCTCCTTGAGCGTCACGTCGGCGGCGCGCTCGACCAGCGAGCGGCTGGTTCCGGCCGCGACGGCCGCCACCGTTCCCATCGAGCACGGACAGATCACCATTCCATGGGTGCGCCGCGATCCCGAGGCGGGCAAGGCGCCGCGATCTCCGTCTGAGAACGGCGTGACACTGCGCCAGTCATCGCCGGTGGCCGCGCGGAGCTCCTCCAGCGAGGCGATGCCGCACTCGGCCTCGAGCAGCCGCATGCCGTGGGTCGAGGCGATGAGCCAGACCGGCACCCGGTGCCGGGCCAGCACCTCGAGGAGGCGCACGCCATACGGTGCGCCGGAGGCGC
>DATEJD010000005.1:0-7321 GCA_035278325.1 Gemmatimonadales bacterium
CGAGGCCCGCCAGGCCTACGCGGACGGGTTTCTCGCGGGTGCCGGGTTCGGACAGGCGGCGACCACCGCGAGCGATTCGGCGGGGCTGCGGGAGACGATGACGACGCTCTACCGGGACGGACGGTTCCGGTTTCCGTACGCCGCGAACGTCTACGTCACCCGCGTCAACGACTACTACTGGTGGGAGAATCACCGTCCACTCCCCATCTGGTACGGCTTCTGGGAGGTGAACGCATCGCTCACCGGTCCGATGAGTGAACCCGCGCGGTAGCGCGGCCCTGAATTGCTGGTGCAGGCTCGTCCCGAAGGTTGGCTGTCGATGGCGGTCAATTCTTACACTGAGGGAGAAGCACCTATGAAGAAAGTCGCCCTGTTGTGCTTGGGTCTGGCGCTCGGTGCGGCGAATGCCGCGGAAGCCCAGCTCACGATGCAAATGAGCAACGGCTGGAGCTTCACGTTCGCCGGGAACGTGAACGCGTTCTACATCTACCAGAATACCAAGGACTGCGCCGGCAGCACCTGCACAACGGCACGCAAAGACCTGAGCGTGGGCACCGGCCTCCTGCCGGCCTTCGCGGTGTTCGACGCCAAGGGCAAGGAAGAGAACCTGGATCTCGGCGTGCACTTCGGCTTCGCGCCGCAGGTCGAGACCGGCGGCCACTACGCCAGCTTCTTCGGCACCGAGGCAGCAGGCGCCCAGATCGACATGCGTCAGGTCTACCTGACGGCCGGCGGCACCTGGGGGTCGCTGACCATGGGTAAGGAGCTCGGCCTGTTCCAGCGCGGCAACATCCTCACCGACATGACGCTCCTGGGCGTCGGCGTGAGCGGTGGCGGCCGCGGCACCGCCCTGGGCCGCATCGGGTACGGCTATCTGTACACCGACTTCCGCCCGCAGCTGACCTACACCACTCCCGCCGGGCGCCCGGCGTCGCTCAGCATCGGCCTGTTCGAGGGCATCGCGTCGGCGCCCTACGAGACGATCGAGCTGCCGCGGGTCGAGGCCGAGTTCAACTACAACTCCAAGTTCGGCGAGAACAGCAACTTCAAGCTGTTCATCAACGGCGCGGTGCAGACGGCCAAGAACCTGCCGACGGGCACCACCACCAGCCTCACATCGAGCGGTGCGGGCGCCGGTATCACGGTCGACGCCTCCGGCTTCGCGCTCACCGGGTCCGGCTTCTTCGCCAAGGGCATGGGCTCACTGTTCATGGGTGACGCGTTCGTGGGTGAGGCCAGAGCCCCGAGCGACGGCGTCGACGTCGCCGGCGACGGCCGCACCTCGTTCGGGTACATCGGCCAGATCGTCTACAGCGCGCCCAGCAGCAAGTTCGGCATCGGCGGGAGCTACGGCGAAAATCGCCTGCGGCAGACGGACGCCGACAAGGCGGCGAGCGGCAACAGCACGTCCACGGCCCTCAAGCGCCGCGCGATCATCGGCCAGATCACCTACAAGTGGAGCAAGTCGCTCCGCTGGGTCGCCGAGTACGGGCACATCGACGGCTACACCCTGGGCGTCAAGACCTCCAAGGCAGACCAGGGCTCGCTCGGCATGATGCTGTTCTTCTAGTCCTTCTTGTAGCACCCGGTAGTGCTGCGGCCGCCTGCTAAGGGCGGCCGCTGGCGTTTTCCCCCATATCATTGACGACTTCCGACTCACGTCGCCTCGCCAGCAGTTAGTGACACCTAGTAAGGCCTCAACTTGTCGCAAATGAGGCCCTCTTTGTCGCATTCCGGTCCTTGCCGCCCCTGATCGGAGCCCGTAATCTGGCCCAGCATTCTGGTTCGCGCCTTCAGTGCTCGTCTCGATTCCCGGTAACCTGCGGCTGTTCAACAGTCCATCAACAGTCCATCAAAGGAGGCACCGTGCGTCTTAGATCTAACCAGGCGTGGCTTCGCGCTTTGATTGGGGCCGGCAGCAGCATTCTTGCCTTGGGCTGCGTTGACTCGACCGGACCGCGGAAAGATCAGGCCGGCCACAATACTGGAAGCTCGGCTGATCTACGAATTAACGGGGTTACCGCCGATGTCGATGACGAGTTCGCGCTGGCGTCGCGAACCAGCGCTCGTGGGTTCGCGGGATTCTATGTCCGGGAAGACGGCCGTTTCATAGTGGAAGTGTCGGAGGCGGGCGATGCTGACGCAGCGATTGCCTTCGCGGTGGCCAAGCACGGCAGTCGTTCCCGGTCCAGGTCCCCCATGATCCAGCGCGTGAAATACTCCTTCGCCGAGTTGAAAGCCTGGGCAGACCAGCTCAGCGCCGCACTGACTGACCTGTCAGGCTGGCAACTGGATGTCGACGAGCGAACCAATCGCTTGTGGGTCGGTGCCTCCACAAAGGCGCTCCGGGACTCTATCCGGCGTGTAGTGCTCGGCAGTTCGATTCCCCTGGGAGCGGTAACCTTCGAGATCGCCGCGATGCCAGAGCCGCGACTCACCCTCGTGGACCGAGCGCCGAGCATGCAGGGAGGGTTCCAGACCATCAACGAGAATGGTGCGACCTGTTCGCTGGGCTTCAACGCGATCTCCAACGGACAGCAGATCTTCGTGATCGCATCCCACTGCTCACGATTCCCAGCTAGCCTCGACAGCCGGCCCCTGTATCAACCCGGCTTTCAATCGGCCGGAAACATCATCGGCTCCGAGGTCAAGGACATTCCCTACGCGACCGACGCGTACAGCGCCTCCGAGCCGTTCTGCAAGCCGTTCGGCGTGGTGTCGTGTCGGTGGAGCGACGCCTCCTACTTCCGCTACAACGCAGGGGTGTCGGTCGACCAGGGCTACATTGCGTGGACCCTCGGTGAGCAGGGTACCAATGGCTACCGAACGATCGACCCGGCTAAGCCTCGAGTTCGCGTTTCGGCGCGGCTGCTCGATAGCCAAGCTGCGGTAGGCGACAGCATGAAGAAGGTAGGCCACGCAAGCGGTCGCTCCAGCGGTGTCATCACCCGCCGGTGCGTCACGATCGCTTGGCCTGGCGTGGGGGGGAACTTGCTGTGCCAGTATATCTCCACCATTTACTCGACCGGGGGTGACAGCGGGTCACCGATCTTCGAGTATACGGGCGGGGTGAACGGGGAAGCGCATCTGCATGGCGTGCTGTGGGGTGGTCCCACGAACGATCCAAACACGACCTACTATTCACCATTGAGCGGCATCGAGCGCGACCTGGGTCCCATTAGCGTGTGCTCGCCCCCTGCGACCGGCTGCTAATCCGGTACGTCGCGTGGCCGATCTACGCGGGCGGTGTGCGCCGGCCGTGTCCGCCACTTAATGCGAGGGGCCTCGGGCTGCTGCAAGGCCTGAGGCTCCTCACGGCGTGAGATGTGACGGCCCTTCCCTGTAGCGGTGCCCGTCGGACCACTGCTGCAATCCGCGGTCGCGCGCCTCGTCGCGGCAGGCTGACGTCACGATTACATTTCGTCGATCCTCCCACCCGGAGCCGCATTTGGTACGTTTATCGTCGTTCGTTGGCCTGCTCGTATGTCTGGCGTGCGGCGGCGCCGGCTCGCTGCCGGTCGCGCTGACCGCCTCGCCCTCGTCCAGCCCACCGGACGCAATGGCGTGCGTCAAGGCTAAGCTGGACACCCTCGGGTACTCGCTGGTCTCGTTCGACCAGGCCGATCTGCGCCTGAACATGCGCCGCGTGGACAACAGCATCAATCGGGCCGACCCGCAGTACCGCCGCAACATCGACCGGCTGGAGATCCAGGCCACGCCCGCCGCCGATGGCAAGACCAGCCTGACCATCACCGGCCGCAGCTACGCCGAGTACGAGACCCACCGAGGGCCCACCGAGCAGGAGGAGCGCGCCTCCGCCAATGTCCGCCAGACCGCGCAGGCCCTGGTGGACGCCTGCGGGCGGTCCTGATCGCCGCCGGACCACCGCTTCCCCGCCCGTGTCGCGAACCCACCGGCGCCGCTGCGCGCCGGTGGCCTCCCCTTCCGGAGCCGACTAGCTTTCCAGCGGTTTCTACTCCCTTCATCCGTCGCCGGAGCACGGAAGTGTCGGTCCCGCTCGTCCAACTCACGCGTTCGCTCGCCGCGCCAGCGGCGGTGTCGTCGCCTGCCCGCAAGCCGAGCTGGCTCAAGGTCAAGGCGCCGGGCGGACCCAACTATGCGCACATCAAGGGCATGATGCGCGAGCTGGGACTCCACACCGTGTGCGAGGAGGCGCGCTGCCCCAATATCGGCGAGTGCTGGGAGCACAAGGCCGCCACGTTCATGATCCTGGGCGACGTGTGCACCCGCAACTGCACCTACTGCGCGGTGGCCCACGGGACCCCGACCGCGTTCGACCCGCTGGAGCCGGTGCGTCTGGCCGAAGCCGTGGAGCGGATGGGCCTGGCGCACGTGGTGATCACGTCAGTCGACCGCGACGACCTCCCCAACGGCGGCGCCGAGGCCTTTGCCGGCTGCATCGCCGAGATCAAGCGCCGGATGCCGGACACCTCGGTGGAGGTGCTGATCCCCGACTTCAAGGGCTCGGAGCGGGCCCTGCAGATCGTCATGGACGCGCGTCCTGACATCCTCAACCACAATCTCGAGACCGCCGAGCGGCTCTATCGCCTTGCCCGTCCAGGCGGCCGGTACGACCGGGCCCTGGCGCTCCTGGCCACCGCACGCCGGATGGACGCGGGGGCTCTCACCAAGAGCGGGATCATCGTCGGAATGGGCGAGGAGTGGGACGAGCTGCTGGTGTGCATGCGGGACCTGCGCCGGAGCGACGTGAACATCCTGACCGTGGGCCAGTACCTCCGGCCCTCCGACGGCCATCTGCCGGTGGCCCGCTACTACACGCCCGCCGAGTTCGCCGAGCTGCGCGAGCTGGGCCTCGCGATGGGCTTCACCCACGTCCAGGCCAGCCCCCTCACGCGCTCGTCCTACCACGCGTGGGAGCAGGCGACGGCCGCCCAGGCAGGGGCGCGCTGATGGCGGGCACCGCGATTCCTCGAGCGAAATCCCGTCGGCGCGGCCTCGACCCCGCGCGGACCGAGGAGTACCTGGGCTGGCTGCGCCAGATGGTGCTCATTCGGCGGTTCGAGGAGAAGGCCGGCGAGGCCTACAGCCTCGGCCAGATCGGCGGGTTCTGCCATCTCTACATCGGGCAGGAGGCCGTCGCCGTGGGGAGCCTCGCGGCGCTCCGGCCCGACGACTACATCACCTGCTCCTACCGCGAGCACGGCCATGCCCTGGTCCGCGGCATCAGCGCGCGCGCGGTCATGGCGGAGCTGTTCGGCAAGGCCGCCGGGTGCAGCAAGGGCAAGGGCGGCTCGATGCACCTGTTCGACGCCTCGCTTGGCTTCCTGGGCGGCCACGGCATCGTCGGCGGCCACATTCCGCTCACGACCGGGATGGCGTTCGCCGCCAAGTACCGCGACACCGATCAGGTCGCGGTCTGCTACTTCGGCGAGGCGGCGGTCAACAACGGCGCCTTCCACGAGGCGCTCAACATGGCCGCCCTGTGGAAGCTTCCGGCCATCTACATCTGCGAGAACAACCGGTACGGCATGGGCACGGCGCTCGAGCGGGCCAGCGCGATCTACGACATCTCCGAGCGGGCCTGCTCGTACGACATGGCCAACGAGGTGGTGGACGGCCAGGACGTGCTGGTGATGTACGCCGCCATGGAGCGCGCCGTCGAGCGGGCCCGGAAGGACAAGCACCCCACGCTGCTCGAGGTCCGCACCTACCGCTTCATGGGCCACTCGATGTCCGATCCCATCCACGGCCATTACCGCACCCGGGAAGAGGTCGAGGACCAGCGCCAGCGGGACCCCATCGCGGTCTGGTCGCAGCGGCTGATCGACGACGGGCTGACCGATCAGGCCGCCGTCAAGGCGATCGATGCGTCGGTGATGGAAGAGGTGAACGACGCGTACAAGTTCGCGGACGAGGCGCCGGATCCGGAGCCGGAGGAGCTGTATACGGATGTGTACATCGATGGGTGACGGTCGCGTGGCTGGCGAGGCTGTGCCTGGAGTCATCCTGAGCGCAGCGAAGGAGCCATGCCCAGACGCATGGCCCTTCGCGGAGTTTACCCTGGGCGAAGCCAGGGCTCAGGGTGACTCCCGTGGCAGCGGCCGTGGCGCCCTCGCCTGCACCGTCCTAGGCTGAGCCATGGCCGTCATCACGTACCGCGACGCCTTGAACCAGGCCCTCCGCGAGGAGATGCAGCGCGACCCCAGCGTCTTCCTGATGGGCGAGGAAGTCGGGGTCTACCAGGGCGCGTACAAGGTGAGCCGCGGGCTGCTCGATGAATTCGGGCCCATGCGCGTGGTGGACACCCCCATCACCGAGCTCGGCTTCGCCGGCGTCGGCGTGGGCGCGGCGATGGTGGGCCTCCGCCCGGTCATCGAGTTCATGACCTGGAACTTCGCGCTCCTGGCCATCGATCAGCTGGTGAACTCCGCGGCCAAGATGCGCTACATGTCCGGCGGTCAGGTGGGCGTACCGGCGGTGTTCCGGGGGCCGGGCGGAGCCGCGCTGCAGCTGGCCGCCCAGCACTCGCAGGCGTTCGAGAGCTATTACGCTCACATCCCCGGCCTCAAGGTGGTCATGCCCGCGACGCCGGCCGACGCCAAGGGCCTCCTCAAGAGCGCCATCCGGGACGACAACCCGGTGGTCTTCATCGAGGGCGAGATGCTCTACAACGTGAAGGGCGAGGTGCCCGAGGGCGAGCATGTCGTGCCCCTGGGTCAGGCGGACGTGAAGCGCGCCGGCGCCGACGTGACGATCGTGTGCCACTCCAAGACCGTCGCGGTGGCGCTCAAGGCCGCCGAGCAGCTCGCCGCGGAGGAAGTGGAGGCCGAAGTGCTCGACCTCCGAACCATCCGGCCGCTGGATACCGCCGCGCTGCTCCGGTCGGTGGCCAAGACGCACCGGTGCGTGGTGGCCGAAGAGGGCTGGCCGTTCGCCGGCGTGGGCGCGCAGGTGGTGGACACGATCCAGCGGGAAGCATTCGACGAGCTCGACGCACCGGTGCTCAGAGTCACCGGGGCGGACGTGCCGATGCCCTACAACAAGCACCTCGAGAAGGCCGCCAAGGTGGATCCGGCGAAGATCGTCGCCGCGGCGCACTCGGTGCTGTACCGCGACTGAGCGATGGCAACCAAAGTCGTCATGGAGGCGCTCTCACCCACGATGGAAGAGGGGCGCCTGGTGGAGTGGAAGAAGAGCGAGGGCGATCCGGTCGCCGTCGGCGACGTGCTGGCGGAGGTCGAGACCGACAAGGCCGTGATGGAGCTGGTGGCGCGGGCGGGCGGGACCCTGCTCAAGCAGGTGGTGCCCGCCGGCACGACCGTGCCGGTGTCGGAGCCCG
>DATEJD010000006.1:0-16961 GCA_035278325.1 Gemmatimonadales bacterium
GCAGCCGCTCGACTCGGACCGATTTGAACAGCGAAGGGACGTCAAACTGGTCGGCTGGGAGGATGCTGGCGTGAGCCCGCCATTCGGCCGGATGGCGAATGGCAGGCAGGGCACCCGCCATCACGGCGAGCAGCCAGATCAAGGCAACGGGCAGCCGACTCATGGGCACAACCTAGGCGCGTACAGGTGCGATCGGAACCCCGTGCCGCTGCCTCACAGCCGCTTTTTGCCGCCCCGCTGGCTTTTTGACACGCCGAGATCCCCGATCGCGAGCCCTGACAGCCATTTGGGCCGTTCCGAGCGCGGCCTCCAACTTGCCCCTGAATTCGAGGTCGACCCTCCGCTTCCCGTTGGTTCCGGAGCCCCGCATGTCGCTATCCCGCACTCTGCCACTGCTCGTCTGTGCGGCCCTCGCCGGCGTTGGCCGCGCCGAGGCCCAGCGCGGAGATCAGCCCGGACGGCCGTACGGAGATGTCGTCAAGGGCAGTGAGGTCGGAACCGGCGTCTTCACCATCTACTTCAAGCACGACAGCATCTACCTCTCGCTCTCCCCTCGACAGCTCGACCGGGACTACCTGCTCGTCACCCAGATCTCCCAGGGAATCGGCGAGCTGGGTCTGGATGGGGGCGCCTCTATCCGGTCGGACCTGGTGCGGTTCCATCGCGAGGGCGACCGGGTCGAGCTCTGGGCCGTGAACCCCCACGTGATGGCCGCGGCAGGCACGCCGATGGCGCGTACCGTCGCGTACTCGTTCGGCAACTCGGTGGTGCAGTCGTTTCCGATCGCGGCGGTGCGCGACACGAGCGAGATCCTGGTCAACGTGGCGCCGTTCTTCCTGTCGGACTGGGCCGACGTCGGCACGGTGTTCCAGACCGCGATGCAGCAGCGGAAGCTCACCGGCACCGTCACACTCGACGACAAGCGCTCGAGCCTGCAGTTCCTCCGCCTGTTCGGCTCCAACCTCGAGGCGGAGGTGCGGCTCACGTTCCAGACCGCGCGGAACCTCGGGCTCGAGACCGTGCCCGACTACCGCGCCATTCCGCTCGGCGTCCATTACTCGCTGCGTGAGCTGCCCGCGGAGCCGATGCGGCCGCGGCTGGCGGATGATCGGGTGGGCTACTTCGTGTCGGCGCTCAAGGACTTCTCGCGGGACACCGCCGAGAGCTACTTCGTCCGCTACGTGAACCGGTGGCGGCTGGAGAAGCGAAATCCCGGCGCGCCGGTGAGCGAGCCGGTCCAGCCGATCACCTACTACATCGACCGGACCGTGCCGGTCGAGTGGCGCCCCTATGTCAGGGCGGGCATCCTCGAGTGGAACAAGGCGTTCGAGGAGGCGGGCTTCCGCGATGCCATTCGGGTGCTCGACGCGCCCGACGACAGCGCCTGGAGCGCCGCCGACGCGCGCTACTCGACCGTTCGGTGGACCGCGACCAACGGCGCGGTCTACGCGATCGGCCCCACCAATGTGGATCCCCGCACCGGGGAGATCCTCAACGCCGACATCCTGATCTCCGCCGCCTGGGTCCAGCGCTGGAGCGGGCAGTCGGATCGCTACGGGTCGCCGCTCGCGGCCGTGAGCGCGGTGCTGCAGGCCGACTCGATCGCGCAGCGCGGCGACGCCGAGGCTCGCCTGTGCCGGTACGGGGAACAGCTGGGCCAGAGCGGATCGCTGGTGACCGCCCTGCTCGCGGCACGCGGCGAGATCCCTGCCGGCGGCGAGCCCACCCGCGCCTACATCGGCCAGGCGCTCAAGGCGCTGGTGATGCACGAGGTGGGGCACACGCTCGGGCTCCGCCACAATTTCCGCGGCTCGGCCGGGGCCTCGGCGGCTCAGCTCGCCAACAAGGCCTGGACCGCCACCCATGGGGTGGGCGTCTCGGTCATGGATTACAATCCACCCTCGCTCGCGTCGGATCCCGCGCACCAGGGCGACTATTACGCTCCCACCATCGGGAGCTACGATCGCTGGGCCATCGTCTACGGCTACGCCGACGTCACGACCGTCGCGTCGGCGCGGTCCACGCCCAAGGGAAGCGGGCCAGCCAGTGACAGTTGGTCGCCGGAGGTCGAGGCCAACGGCCTGCGTGCCATCGCCTCCCAGGCCGCCGATCCGACGCATCTGTACGGCACCGACGAGGACGCCGGCTTCGGCGGGCTCGGACTCGACCCCACGGTGAGCCGGTACGATCAAACCGACGACCCGCTGGGCTGGGCCCGCGGGCGGGTCGCGCTGATCGGGGGTCTGCTCGACTCGCTCGAGGCGCGGGTGGTGGCGCCTGGCCAAGGCTATGGGCAGCTTCGGTCGGCCTTCACGGACCTGCTCAACGACCGGTGGTATGCCCTGCTGGTGACCACGAAGTACCTCGGTGGGGCCACGACGTCACGCGACCACCGCGGCGATCCCGGCGCGCGCCCCGCGGTCACGAACGTACCGGCGGCCCAGCAGCGGGCCGCGCTGGCCTTCCTGGCCGACGCGGGGTTTGGCGAGAATGCGTATCGCTTCCAGCCTGCCCTGCTCAGCCATCTCGGCTCGAACCGGTGGCTGCACTGGGGAACCACGCCCGGATCCGACGGTCGGCCCGACTTCCCGCTCCACGACTGGGCGATGGCGCAACAGGGCTCGCTTCTCGGTCAGCTCCTCGATCCCGCCGTGCTGGCGCGGATCCGCGACGCGGAGCTGCGGGCGCAGCCGGGCGAGGCCACGGTCGGGCTGCCGGAGCTCTACGCCTCGCTCACCAGCGCGATCTGGTCGGAGGTCGGCGCCGGGGTGCGGGGGCGCGCCGTGCGGGCACGGAACGTGAGCTCGGTTCGGCGAGACCTGCAGCGTCTATACGTGAACATGCTGATCCAGACCGCGGTGAATCCGCCGGCCGGCACCCCCGAGGACGCCCGCGCCCTCGCCCGGTCCACGCTCGTGGGACTCGGCGCGGACCTCGATCGGGCAATGGCGGTGCCTCGGCCGGATCTCGACGCGTATACCCGGGCGCATTTCACCGACACGAGGGACCGCATCGCGCGGGCGCTCGATGCGCAGATGATCCAGACCACCACCATCTCGAGGTAGCCGCCGCATGCTGTTCATCGCCGACCCTTCCCCGCTGGCGCAGACCGCCGTCTACATGGCCGGCATCCTCCTGGGCTACCTACTGCTGACCCGGCCCGAGGAGTGGGAACGGGTGCGGGAGACCGTGCGCGCGGTGTGGAGCCGGAGAGAGGGCGGTGAGGGGTGAGCGGGAGGCGCGGAAGTGAGTCACCCTGAGCGGAGCGAAGGGGGCATGCGTTGGGGCATGCCCCCTTCACTGCGTTCAGGGTGACTCACCTCCCCGCTCTCCGCTTACCGCTCCCCGCTCACCGCTCACCGTTTAGACTTCCCCCATGTCCGTTACACCACCCCTGATCATCCGCCAGCTCCACAAGTCCTACGGGGACGTCGTCGCGGTCGACGGGATCGATCTCGAGGTTCGCCCAGGCGAGTGTTTCGGCCTGCTGGGACCCAACGGCGCGGGCAAGACCACCACGATCGAGATCTGCGAAGGGCTCACGGTTCCTGACGCAGGCGAGGTCGTCATCCTCGGGCGCCGATGGGGCCACGATGATCGCGCCTTGCGCGCGCTGCTCGGCATATCGCTCCAGGAGACTCAGTTTTCCGAGAAGCTCACCGCCTCGGAAACCATTCAGCTGTTCCGGAGCTTCTACCCGCGCGGCCCCGCCCCGGCCACCGTCATCGAGCTGGTGCAGCTCACCGAGAAGGCGAACGCCCGGGTGGGACAGCTGTCGGGAGGACAGCGCCAGCGCCTCGCGCTCGCCTGCGCCCTGGTAGGCGATCCGGAGCTGCTCTTCCTGGACGAGCCCACCACCGGCCTCGACCCTCAGTCCCGCCGACAGCTCTGGGAGCTGATCGAGCGATTCCGGGCCGGCGGGCGCTCCATCCTGCTCACCACTCACTACATGGATGAAGCCGAGCGACTGTGCGACAGGGTGGCGATCGTCGACCACGGCCGAGTCATCGCGCTGGGCACACCGAGGGAGCTGATCGCGGCGCTCGGCGCCGAGCACGTGCTGGAGTTCGCCCTTTCGGATGGGGCGACCCTCGATGGGGCGGCGCTCGGTGCGATGTCGGGCGTGGGTCCGGTTGTGCGCCACGACGGGACCTGGCGGGTGCAGGTATCCGAGCTGCATCAGGCGATGCCGGCGCTGCTCGGCGAGCTTCGGCGCCAGGGAGTACAGCTCTCCGAGCTTCGGACCCACTCCGCGACGCTGGAGGATGTATTCGTATCGCTCACCGGGAGACAGCTCCGTAATGGCTGAATGGCGCTGGCTGAGGCACCCGCTGGTGCAGCTGACTCTGGTGCGCTACCGGGAGTTCTATCGAGAGCCGGAAGCCATCTTCTGGGTGTTCATCTTCCCGGTCCTGCTCACCGCGGGGCTGGGCATTGCCTTTCGCAGCCGGGCGCCGGAACGGACGCCGGTGGCGCTGGTCGCGACGCATGGAGATACCACGCTTGCCGGCCGCCTGGCCCGCGACGATGGCCTCAAGGTCCGGACGCTGACCGATTCGGCCGCCACTCAGGCACTGCGCGCCGGGGACGTCGCCCTCGTCGTCGTCGCCACCGGCTCGGGTGTCGAGTACCGCTATGATCCCGAGCGGCCCGACGCGCGGGAGGCCCGGCTCAGAGCGGATGAGGCGGTCCAGCGGGCGGCGGGCCGGAGCGACCCTGTCCCCGCGCGTGAGCGCACCCTGCGGGAGGCCGGCTCGCGCTACGTGGACTTCGTGGTTCCGGGCCTCCTCGGCATGAACCTGATGGGGAGCGGGATCTGGGGCATCGGCTTCGCGATCGTGGACGCGCGGCGCAAGCACCTGCTCAAGCGGCTGGTGGCTACCCCGATGTCGCGTACGCAGTTTCTCGCTTCGTTCGTCCTCTCGAGGCTCACCTTCCTGGTGCTCGAGGTGGCCCTGCTCCTTGGTTTCGCCACGCTGGTGTTCGGGGTGCCACTGCGCGGCTCGCCCGCCGTGCTCGCCGGGGTTTGCCTCCTATCGGCGCTCGCGTTCGCGTCGCTGGGCCTGCTCCTGGCGGCACGCCCTCGAACCGTGGAGGGCGTATCCGGGCTCATGAACCTGGTGATGCTCCCGATGTGGATCTTCTCGGGCGTGTTCTTTTCGTCCGCCAGGTTTCCCGACGCCGTGCAGCCGCTCATCAAGGCGCTGCCGCTCACCGCCGTCAATGACGCCCTCAGGGCAACCATGCTTCGCGGTGCCGGACTCGGTCAGCTGGTGCCCGAGCTGGCAGTCATCATCGCATGGCTGGTGCTGAGCTTCGCGCTCGCGGTGAGGTTGTTCCGCTGGCGCTAGACTGCCGCATCGGGTAACGTGGAAGCATGGCATGCCCCTGAGGGGCCCCTGAGCCGCGGCAAGGCCCGGCGGCTTCGCTCGAGTCGCCCACCCAACGTCCCATGCTTCCGGTTTCCGCTCTCGTGCTCTACAGTCTGCTGCTCCAGGACTCGGTGGCTTTCCGCGTACACGCACCGACCTCGGTGCGAGCCGGGGAACCCGTGCCGATCCAGCTGGTGCTCACCAACCGCACCGAGCGTCCCCTCACGATTTATCTCCAAGGCCGGCCCCTCGCGTTCGACATCACCGTGAGCCGAGAGGATGGCACCGTGATTTGGCGCCGCCTTCAGGGTCAGGTAGTCTCGGCCATCCTAGCCGTGCGGGAGCTGAAGCCGGCGGAATCGCTCAGCTTCGATGCGGTATGGGACGGCCGGCTCCGGGATGGCCGAGCCGCTCCGCCGGGCCGCTACCTGATCACCGGCCACCTTCCTACCGATAAGCCGGAAGGCCTCACCACAGCCGCCGTGTCGCTTCAGATCCTCGCGGTGCACGCGGAATGACGTGACAGCCGGCATCGAGTCCCCGACCAGCGTCACCGACCCCGAGCTCGGCAATGGGCGGCTGCCGAGACGCCTCGGGGCATGGTCCACGGCGGCGGTGACCGTCGGCATCATGATCGGGAGCGGCGTGTTCCGCGTGCCTGCCGCCGCGGCGGCGCAGACCGGCACGCCGGGCGCCATGCTCCTCACCTGGGTGGTCGGGGCGCTCGTGGCGCTCTGCGGCGCGCTGGCGTTGGCAGAAGTGGCCGCGCTGTTCCCGCGGGCCGGCGGGATGTACGTGTACCTGCGGGAGGCATACGGCCCGCTCACCGCGTTTCTGTTCGGCTGGGTCTACCTCATCATCATCCCCACCGGGGCCGGCGCCATCGCCCTGGTGTTCGCGGAGTACCTGAGTCGCCTGGTGCCGCTCTCCGCGGGCCAGGTTCGCCTGGTGGCCGCGGGCCTCATCGTGCTGCTCGGCGCGGCGCAGTATCGCTCGGTGCGGTTCGGCGCGGCCATCCAGAACGTGTCGACCGCGGCGAAGGTGCTGGCCATCGTCGCGCTCGTCCTCGCGTCGTTCGCCCTGAGCGGGACCGATGGCGCTTGGGCCCCGGGAGGATCGCTTCATCCGGTGACCTGGGGCGGCTTCGGCCTGGGCGTCGTCACCGTGCTGTGGGCCTACAACGGCTGGCAGGATGTCACCTGCCTCTCGGGCGAGGTGCTCGATCCCCGCCGGGCGCTGCCTCGAGCGCTGGTCGGCGGCACCTTCGCGGTGGCGCTGATCTATCTCCTGCTCAACGCCGCGTACCTGCACGTGCTGCCGCTCAAGGACATGGCGGCATCGCCGCTGGTGGCGGCCGATGTGGCGGTTCGGCTGGTGGGGCCGGCGGGGTCGGCGCTGGTCGCCGCGCTCGTGTGTGTCTCGACCTTCGGCTCGCTCAACGCGGTCATGATGGCCATTCCGCGGGTCTTCTGGGCCATGGCCGATGATGGCCTGTTCTTCCGCTTCGTTGCCGCCGTCCATCCGCGCTACCGCACGCCGCACATGGCCATCAGCTCGATGGCGGTGCTGGGCGTCGTCTACCTTGCGCTGCAGAGCTTCGAGCAGCTCATCGAGGCTTTCATCCTGGCCAGCCTGCCATTCTGGGCGCTGAGCGTCGCGAGCGTGTTCGTGTTCCGACACCGTCGTCCGGATGCACAGCGGGTCTACCGGACGCCCGGGTACCCTGTGATCCCGTTCCTGTTCGTGACCGCGATGGTCATGCTGCTGGCGAACTCGCTCTACGCGCGTCCCGAGGCCACGGTCACGACCCTCGCCGCGGTGTTCGCGGGGGTGCCGCTGTACTACTGGTGGCGCGCGCGTGGCCGGCCATCCAGCGCCGGTCCAGTTGGCTCGGGCTGACCACGCCCGGGCGCGTCGCGTCGGCTGCCGAAACGCCAAGCGCCCGGGCCATGGCCCGGGCGCTCGTGTTATCGGCTGGCTCGACCAGCGGCCGTCACATCCCGGGCCTGGCAAGGTGGAGCAGACGCTGGAAGGCCGTGCCCCACCAGGATGGCTCGCCGTCCCCCGGGACCAGGACGGGGACCGAGACGGGCTCGGCCGGCGGCGCGAGGGCGAGCAAGGGGTCGTCCTGCTGCTCTGTCTCCGGAAAGAAGGTCCAACCGCGGTGACGCAGTCGGCGGGCGCTGCTCTGCTCCCACTCTGCCTCCGCGCGCTGATACTCAGGGTGCACCGTGATGGGCAGCCACTGGTTGGCGGCCTGGTGGAAGATCCGCGCCTGCGGCCCGAGCTCGCCGCGGCGGATCGCAGCACCGAGCGCGCGAGCGGACGAGTAGTGGCAGCGCTGCCCTGACTCTGGCTCCACGAGGAACATAGGGTCTCGACGGGTTGGAGTCCCGACGCAGCGACAGATGCCGGCGCTCCTCCCGGCCGGGTGCGTCGTGGTGAGAGCCTGTGAGCTTGGGGATACTGCAGGAATTGGCAGCTGTCAAGGAGGGCGGTTGGGGGCGTGATGCGGAACTACAAGTTCTGTAAGTAGTTACCGGAGGCTGGCAGGCCGCCGCACGGACCGGCAGAACCGGTGACGGAGGCTCGCAGAACTGGTCCGGGCCCGCTGCCGCTCAGGATCGCATCAAGACGGACGGGGCTGAGCGCGGCGTTCGGGACCGTGGGCCACCGTCTCGCCGGCGGGCGCTGGCGCGGCGTGAACCTCGAGGTCGACGCCCTGCGATGTGGCGGCGGCCTCGAGCTCGCGCCAGAGATGGGCGCTGTCCACCGCGGGTGGAAGGCGCACGGTCATGCGGAGTCGGAACAGCGGCTCCCCGCTCTGGGGCGCCGACTCCGAGGCCGACTCGAGCTCGAGGATGTTCCCCCCGAATTGCCGCACGATGTCGGACAGGGCGTGAATGATGCCCGGATGATCGATGGCCTGGGCATGCACCACCATCTCGGGCGCGGCGGGCTGGGCCGATCGGCGGGCCGCCACCCGCCTTGGTGCCAGGCGGATGCCGTGGCGCTCGCGGAGCTCATCGAGCCCGTCGAGGAGGCCCTGAAGCGCGGTGGGGTCGCCCGAGACGAGTACCATCAGCCCGGCGTAGCCGCCCAGCACCACGATCCGGCTGTCCTCGACGTTACACCCCTTCTCCGCGATGAACCTGGTCAGCTCCGCCACCAGGCCGAGCCGATCCGGCTCGGTGGCCGACAGGAGGAGGAACTCACGGTCGGACATGGGGCCCTCCGATGATCGGCTACTTGTCCTTGACCTTGGCCCAGGAGTCACGCAGGGCCACCGTGCGGTTGTAGACCAGGCGGCCGGGCCGCGAGTCGACCGGGTCACTGATGAAATAGCCGGTGCGCTCGAACTGGTACCGGGTGCCCGGGGGGTCCTGGGCCACGCTCGGCTCGACCTTAGCCCCGGCGACCGTCACCAGCGACGCCGGATTGAGCGCCGCAATGAAGTCCTGACCCTCGGGCAACGCGTCCGGGTTGGGCGCGCTGAACAGCCGGTCGTACAGCCGGAGCTCGCAGTCGAGCGCGTGCGAGGCGGAGACCCAGTGTATGGTCCCCTGCACCCGCCGGCCGTCCGGCGCGTCGCCACCGCGGGTGGCAGGATCGTAGGTGCCGTGGATCTCGATGATCTCACCCACGTCATTCTTCACTACGCCAGTGCAGGTGACCAAGTAGCCGTAGCGCAGACGTACCTCGCGGCCCGGCGCCAGCCGAAAGAACTTCTTCGGGGGCTCCTCCATGAAGTCGTCTCGATCGATCCACAGCTCCCGCGAGAATGGCACCGGCCGGGACCCGGTCTTGGGCACGTCGTGGGGATAGAGCGGCGCGTCGAGGGTCTCGACCTGGTTCGCCGGATAGTTGGTGAGCACCAGCTTGACCGGCCGCGCGACGGCCATCACCCGGGGCACCCGCATGTTGAGGTCGTCGCGCACGGCGTGCTCGAAGATGCCGAGCTCGATGCGCGAGTCCGAGCGGGCCACGCCGATGGTCTCGGCGAAGGCCCGGATCGCCTCGGGCGTGACGCCCCGCCGGCGGAGGCCCGCGATGGTCGGCATGCGCGGGTCGTCCCACCCGCTCACGTAACCCTCGTTCACCAGCCGCAGCAGCTTCCGCTTGCTCAGCACGGTGTAGTCCAGCTCGAGCCGGGCGAATTCGGTCTGTTCGGGCGGCCGCTCGAAGCCAGCTTCGCGGACCAGCCAGTCGTAGAGCTCGCGGTTGTCCTTGAACTCGAGGGTGCAGAACGAGTGGGTGATGCCCTCGAACGCGTCCGACAACCCGTGGGCGAAGTCGTACAGCGGGTAGACGCACCAGGCCGTGCCGCGCCGGTAGTGCGAGGCGTGCCGGATGCGGAGCAGCAGCGGATCGCGCATCAGCATGTTGGGATGCGCCATGTCGATCTTGGCTCGAAGTACGTGAGATCCGTCGGGAAAGTCTCCCGCCCGCATGCGCCGGAGCAGGTCGAGGTTCTCTTCGACCGTCCGGGACCGGAACGGGCTCGGCGTGCCGGGAACGGTCACCGTGCCCCGCCCCTCGCGGATCGACTCCTCGCTCTGCGAATCGACGTAAGCCTTGCCGGCCTTCACCAGCGCCTCCGCGATCTCGTACAGCCGCTCGAAGTAGTCGCTGGCGAACCGCTCTTCATTCCATTCGAACCCGAGCCACCGCACGTCGTTCCGGATGGCCTCGACGTACTTGATGTCTTCGGTCGTGGGATTGGTGTCGTCGAAGCGCAGGTTGCAGAGCCCGTGGAACTCCTGGGCGACCCCGAAGTTCAGACAGATCGACTTGGCGTGGCCGATGTGCAGAAAACCGTTGGGCTCCGGTGGGAACCGGGTATGAATCGGGCGGCCGAAGCGGCCGCTGGCGGCGTCGGCGGCGACCTTCTCGCGCAGGAAATCTTTCCGCGCGGCGTGGTCAGGGGCCTCGGCAGGCTGGGAATGATCGACGTGGGTCACCCTGAAAAGGTAATGCGGCCTGGGAGACCCGACCAATGCGGCCAGCGCCGGGTCCCCAGGCTGGCCAGAGCATGGTCTGACGTCCGGCCCGTCCGACCGTCCGACCGTCCGACCGTCTGACCGTCCAACCGTCCAACCGCCGCGCTCAGCGGCAGCGATCCGGACCGACCCCTGGCAACCTATCTTCCGGCATGTGCCTCCTCCTGCTCGCACACGACGTCCACCCCGAGTATCGCCTGATCGTCGCGGCCAACCGAGACGAGTTCTACGACCGCCCGACCGCGCCCGCGACATATTGGACCGATGCGCCGCTGGTGCTGGCCGGTCGCGACCTTCGAGCCGGCGGCACGTGGCTGGGAACCGACCGCACCGGCCGGTTTGCCGCCGTGACCAACTTCCGACAGGGGCAGCGCGAGCCACTCGCTGCCCGGTCGCGGGGCCACCTGGTGAGCGAGTATCTGACCGGCGAAATGGATCCCTGGACCCACGTGACCCAGGTCAGGCGTGAGGCGCAGCTCTACAACGGCTTCAACCTGATCGCCGCCGATGCGCGCGAGGTGGTCTACTTCTCCAACCGTGAAGGTGAGCCGCGGGCCCTCGCGCCAGGGATCTACGGTCTCAGCAACCACCTGCTGGACACGCCGTGGCCCAAGGTGACCGCGGGCAAGGCGGCCGTGAGCGCGCTGGTGCGGACGTCGGCCGCTCCCGAGTTGATGGCGCAGCTGTTCGACCTGCTGTCGGACCCCACCCGGCCGGCCGACGACCTGCTGCCCCAGACCGGCATCAGTCCCGAGTGGGAGCGGCTGCTGTCGTCGGCCTTCATTGCTTCACGCGACTACGGCACTCGCTCGTCGACCGTCGTGTTGGTCGGTCGGGACGGCCGGGTGGCATTCGGCGAGAGGAGCTTCGGCGTGAACGGGGTGCCTGCCGGCGAGGTCCGCTATGAGCTCGCGCCTGGCAGCGAGCGCGTGAGCCCGTAAAACCGAAGGGGGTAGTGCCTCCGATCTTCGTTAATCGTCGTCCGATCTACGCTCCGCTGTATTGAGCGCGGCCTCGGCCCGAGCCACCGCCCCTGCGGCGGCGCTGACCCGGGCCGTGTCCGTCGGATTGACCAGGCGTCGGTCGCGAAGGTCGGTCCAGATCTCCGAGCTTCGGCGGTACATGTCGAACGCGGCCTGGCGCAGGCGGCGGCCGGCGGGACTCGACGCCGGATGGTGGGCGGCCAGCGAATCGTAGGCCTCGCCCATGTCCGAGTATTGCCCCGCGAGATAGCCGCGGTAGCCGGCGTTCGATGGCTCCAGCACCGTGGCGTTCATGAGCGCGGCGGCGCGCGAGCATTCCGTCTCCGCACCTCCCGGTGCGACCGCGCCGAGGGCGCGGCAGATCCGCGCCTGGGATTCCATCACCTGCAACCGCTTGTACAGGTTGCCCGAGTCGGCCCGGAACTCCTCGGCGCCCATCGCGTGTGCCTCGCGGTACCGGGCGAGAGCCTGGCCTGCCCGGCCGAGTCGCATCTCCATGTCCCCCACGCGAATGAGGTTGATCGCGACGCCACCCCGAGCCAGTGCGTTCCTGGGATCTCGCCTGGTTTCGGCCCTGGCCTCCGCCAGGAGTTGCCGATAGATCACCAGAGCCTCGGCAGGCCGGTGGAGCTCGGACAGCACGTCCGCGATCCAGAAGTCCGCGGAACCCACCAGGCCGCGGTAGTCGACATTGTCCGGGAACTCCGCCGCCAGACCCGCCCGCAGGGCTCGACTCCGCCGATAGCTGTCGAGCGCCCCCTCGAGATCGCCGAGCTGCACCTGGGCATCGCCCAGATGTTGGAGCGCGACCGACATCGAGCGCCGAGCGGCGGGTTGCTGGCGCTCGGCCGCAGGTGCGGCCTCGAGGCGACGGAGATCATCGCGATGGCGCCGAGCGGCGCCTGCGGCATCTCCGGTCTCCAACAGGAGCACGCCCAACAGGTCTCCCGCCTTGCGCAGGTCCAGCCGGAGGCCCGCATCGACCGAGTCCTTGGCCAGAGGCTCCAGCACACTCCAGGCGCGCCGCGCTATGGCGAGGCTACCGACGACGTCACCGGTGTCGAACAGGAGGCTGCCGAGGTCGGACGCGGTGGCGGCCAGCTCCCGGCGCGTGCGAACGTCGCCGGAGTCGGCTGCCAGCAGATCCTCCAGAATCCGAACCGACTTCCTGTAGCTGGCGAGCGCCCCATCGGTGTCGCCCAGGTTGGCCGTCAGGCTCCCCCCCTGCACGTCGGCCACGCGACGATAGGCGCGGGCCAGGTCGCGCTGGAGCGCCGCGTCGCCGTGGGCCTCCTGGGCGAGCGTGTCCAGGTAGCCGAGGGCGTCCCGCACCAGCCGCACGCGGACGGGCGTCGAGCCCGGCAGGTCCTTGATCGCGTCGTGATAGTCGAAGAGCACGGCGTTCGCGAGCTTGCGCACGTCGTTGAAGCGCCGCTCGGCGCGGGCCTGGGCCGCCCGGGCTTCGCGCGCCTGCCAGGCCGTGGCAATCGTCCCGCCGATCAGTGCGAGCCCGACGAGCGCGCCCGCCGCGACCATGCCGCGGTTCCGCCGCACGAACTTGCCGGCCCGATAGCGGAACGTGTCGGGGCGGGCCCGCACCGGCAGGCCGTCCAGGTGCCGGCGAATGTCGCTCGAGAGCTGCTCGACCGATTGATAGCGGCGCCCCGGCTCCTTCCGGAGGGCGGTGAGCACGATGGTGTCCAGGTCCCCCCGCAGACGGCGGCGCAGGCGATCGGTGCTGCCGAGCCCCGTGGCGGCCGCGCGGTCATCGGCCAGACCGCTCCGTCGGCGGCCGGCGAGCGACCCTTCCCCCTCCCCCACCGCCGCGCTCGGGCGCACCGGCTCGGTCGTGCACACCGCCTCGGCGATTTCGACCGGCGATCGGCTCCGGGTCCGGTACGGCGACCGCCCCGTCAGCAGCTCGTAGAGCACGACGCCGAGCGAGTAGACGTCGCTCACCGTCGTCGCGTGGCGTCCCTCCACCTGCTCGGGGCTGGCGTACTCGGGGGTCAGCATCCTCAGGCCCGTGGCCGTCGCGGTCGAATCGTCGTCGGCCTGGAGCACCTTGGCGATCCCGAAGTCGAGCAGTTTGGGCGCCCCGTCGGCCGTGACCAGGATGTTCACGGGCTTGATGTCACGGTGTACGATCAGGTGCTGATGGGCGTAGCTCACCGCCCCGCACACCTGCAGGAAGACCTGGAGCCGTTCGGCGATCGAGAGCCGCTGGGCATCCGCGTAGGCATCGATCGGTTGCCCCTCGATGTACTCCATGGCGAAGTACGGCAGGTCGTCGTCGGTTGTGCCGCCGTCGAGGAGCCGGGCGATGTTGGCGTGGTCGAGTGAGGCGAGGATCTGGCGCTCGGCGCGGAATCGGGTCAGGACCTGGTCGGTGTCCATGCCCCGCTTGATGAGCTTGATGGCTACCTGCTGCGTAAATGCGTCGTCGGCGCGCTCGGCGAGGTAGACGGTGCCCATTCCGCCACGCCCGATTTCCCGGATGATGCGATAGGCGCCGATGCGGCGTCCCGCCGGCACGACCTCCTCGACCGGCTCCAGCGACGCGGCGAGTGCCACCGCCGGCGCCTGGATGAACGCCCCGGCGCGGTCGTGCGCGCTGAGCAGGCGCCCGACTTCGGCAGCCAACCCCGGATCATCGGCGGCCTCCCGCGCGAGGAGCGCTCGCCGCTCGTCCGGCCCGAGCGGCGCCGCCGCGTGAAACAGGGCCTCGACCCGCTCCCACCGTCGAGCCGTCACGAATCGACCTCGGAACCTTCGATCGCGTCGTACAGCCACGCTCGGGCGAACGCCCATTCGCGCTCGACTGTGGCCCCGGACACCTGCAGCACCTCGGCGATCTCCTCGATGGTGAGCCCACCGAAAAACTTGAGCTCCACCACGCGCCCCTTGCGGGGGTCGAGCTCGGCGAGCCGCTGGAGGGCCTCCTCCAGCGCGATCAGCTCGACGTCCGGCCGCCCCGATGGCGACTCGACCAGGCTCAGCGTCACCTGCTCCCGGTGACCGCCCCGCTTCTGCGCGGCCCGGTCCCGCGCATGGTTGACCAGGATCCGGCGCATCATGCTGGCAGCCACGCCGAGAAACTGCGCGCGGTTGCGCCAATCCACTCGTCGCTGATCGACCAGGCGAAGGTAGGCTTCGTGGACCAGCGCGGTCGGCTGCAGGGTGTGGCCGGTGCCCTCACGGCTCAGGTAGCGGGCGGCAAGCCGGTGCAGCTCCTCGTAGACCACGGGGAGCATCTGATCGAGGCCCTGCTTATCGTGCCGGCCCCAGTCGAGAAGCCACTGGGTGACGGCGCCCGAGGGGCGGACAGGATCGTCGGTCATACCGGGATCGTCGAGGATAGCCGGCCGGACTGCTGGGGCGGATGAGGGATTGTATGCCTGAACCGGGCGTTCCTCAATGGTGCCCGGCACGCCGGGCGATCGCGAGCCACCAGGCCCGCCCCATCTTCCGCCAGACGAGCCAGCCATGACGTCACGATTCGCCACGTCACCATTCGCCGTTGTCTTGCTGTCGGTGGCGATTCCCGCCGCCACCGTGGGCCAAGAAAAGGCGCCCGGCAGCCGCATCTGTCTGGCGCCCACCAGCGTCACGGCATCGGTCGGCCAGGCCTCCAGCGTCTCCGACGCGGTGCGGGAAACGCTGACCAGCTTCCTCACCGGCCCATCTATCGGGGTGTCGCCCCTCTCGGCCAGACTGGAGTCGCAGGTCCGGGAAGAGGCGGCGGCCGCCGGCTGCCGTTACGTCCTGTTTACGGAGGCCAAGCACCAGCGCAAACAGGGCGGCGGCTTCCTCGGCCGAGCCACCGGCGGGGCCATCCAGCAAGGCGCCTGGCGCGCCTCCGGCGAAATCGGGGGCTCGGGAGTGGCCCGGGTCGCGACGGACGCGGCGGCCGGCGCCGCCGGGGCCGCGGCCTCCGAGCTGTCGTATTCCACGCGCGCGAAGGATGAGATGTCGCTGGCCTATCGGCTGGAGTCGGCGGATCGAAAGGTCCTCGTGGAAAAGACGGTCAAACGGAAGGCCTCGTCGGATGGTGAAGATCTCCTGACGCCACTGGCCCAGCAGGCGGCCGAGGCGGTGGCGGCAGCAGTGGCCAAGTCCTGACCAGGCCGGGAGCCCTCCATGCTGAAGACTGCGATGACCGCGCTCGGCGCGCTCAGTCTGCTCGGACCAGCACCCGATTTCCATCACAGGGTCGCCGGCCTGGTCGCGGAGGACGCGCTGGCTCGGAGCTACGCCGCCTATGCGGCGCTGACCTCGTATGCCGATAGCGGCACCGTGATCGAGGAGACCGGCGGCTTCCAGGATCGCTATGCCTTCCGGACTTACCTCACCCGGAAGCCGAGGAATCTGTTGCTCGCGTTCCGTTTCGTGGAGACCGCGTACAAGAACAACTACAAGGTCAAGGGAGACCACGAGACGGTAATCTGGATGGAGAACGGCAACCTGCAGACCTGGGACAGCAAGTCGCAGGAGCACCAGACCTATCCCGAGGAAGGTGGCCGCCAGGTCCAGGCCCTCACCAGCGCAAACTACGCCACGAGGGGCGTCTCGGTGCTGGTTCCGTCGCTGATCTACACCAAGGCCAGCATGGCGGGCGTGATCCAGGCGACCGAGGACGCGACCGCGGCCGGCGAGGAGACGATCGGCGGGCACCGGTGCCTCAAGGTGATGGGGGTCGAGCGCTGGCGGTACCCGAGCGGACAGGTGACCGGTGTGCGGCCGGTCACCCTGTGGATCGATGCGGAGACCTATCTCATCCGCAAGATCTTCGAGGACACGCCGAAGAGCGCCGGCCACGGGGTCATCCAGCAGCGCATCACGACCTTCGAGCCCCAGGCCAATCCCTCGCTCGACGCAAGTCGCTTCCGATACGCCGTGCCTGAGTCGTAACCCGGTCAGGAGTCCACCGATGCTGAAGATCGCGCTGACTACGCTCGGCCTGCTCGCCGCGGTCATGCCCCCACGGCTGTCTCCCCGGGACATGGGCGCGGCCGACTTCAATGCCGGGGAGGTGCTCGCCCGCACCTTCGCGGCCTACGCCGCGCTCAACTCCTACGCCGACAGCGGCACGGTCGTCGATGAGAACAAGGGGTTTCGCGACCGGTTCACCTTCGTGACACTCCAGACCCGGCAGCCGAGGAACTTCCTGCTCGACTTCCGATATGCCGGCAGCGACTACGACAACGGGTTCAAGCTCCAGGGCGGCGAGCGGACGGTCATCTGGATGCAGAACGGTGAGCTCCAGACCTGGCACAGCAAGACCCAGGCGCACGACATCTACCCTGAGGACGGCGGCCGCCAGGTGGACGCCCTCCGCGGCGCCTCGGTGGGCACCAGGGGCATCTCCGTGCTGGTTCCGTCGCTGATCTACATCAAGGCCAACATGGCGAGCGTGGTACAGGCGACGGAGGACGCGGTCGCGGCCGGCACCGAGATGATCGGGGGCCGCTCATGCCTCAAGGTGATGGGCGTCGAGCGGTGGCGGTACCCGAATGGCCGGGTCACCGGCGTGCGGCCGATCACGCTGTGGATCGATGCCGAGACCTATCTGATCCGGAAGATCCTGGAGGACACGCCGAAGGACT
>DATEJD010000007.1:0-6959 GCA_035278325.1 Gemmatimonadales bacterium
ATGGGATGGGCGCCGGTATTGCACAGCGCCCAGGCCAGCACGGCCAGTCGCGCGGCCGGCATGGTTACCAAGGTGCGCGAGCCGCGGCCATGCGGGCCGCCACCAGAACAACCACGCCGCTCACCGCCACCACCCGGAGGCGAAACGCCGGGGCGGCGCCGCCGGACCGCCGGAGCAGCCCCAGCAGCCGGTCGAGCCCGGCCAGGGCGAGCCCCGCGAGCGCCAGGACGACGAGCTGCCCCAGCTCGATGCCCACGTTGAAGCCGAACAGCGGCAGCACGATCGATCCCGTGAACAGGCTGGTGAGATAGTTGGCGAATCCAGCCCCGTGGACCAGCCCGAACACGCCGGCGAACACCGGCCGATAGCGCCCCCGCAGCGGAGCCCGATCCCGCCGGCGCACCACGATGTTCTCGATACCGGTCGCCACGATCGTGAGCGGAATGAGGAACTCGATGAGCGGCGTGGACAGGCGAAGCGCGCCGGTCACCGCCAGCGCCAGGGTGATCGAGTGTCCGATCGTGAACGCGCTGATCACCCACAGCGAGTCCCGCCAGTCGCGTCCCCGGTAGATGGCTGCGAGCGCGAGCAGGAAGAGGATGTGATCGAGGGCTTCGGGGTCGGTGATGTGATGGAAGCCCAGTCGGATGAACGCGAGGAGCTCGGACATGGCGCGCTACCGGGAGAGGGAGTCGAGCAGGGCGCGGACCCGCGCCGGCTGCGTCGGGTGCCATACGGGATTGACGGCCAACGCGCGATGCAGCCACTCGCGCGCGGCGGCCGTGTCACCCAACGCGAGCTCGATCATGCCCGCGTGATAGAACAGCATCGCATCCTGGGTCTTCAGCCCGAGGGCTCGGGCCATCGGCTCGCGAGCCTCGCGGTCGCGGCCGGCGGAGTGCAGCGCCCACGCCAGCAGATCGTAACCGTAGATGTCCTGCCGGGTCTCGAGCTCGCGCCGGACGTTGGCGAGCACGGCCGCCACGTCCCGACCATGGTCGAGGAGATAGAGGCTCCAGGCCCGGTGGTAGGCCCCGGGCTGACGCAATACGCTCAGCGCCATCGCGCGGTCGAATTCGCTTGCCTTGGTCGAATCGCCCAGCGCGCGCCAGGTGTCGCTCAGTAGCCCGAGCGTCGCGGGGTCGAGCGCGTGAGCGATGGCGAGCTCCCCGGCCTCCGCGGCCGGACGCCAGCGCTGGCGTACGGCCTCCAGGCGGGCCAGCGTGCCCAGCAGCCGGTAGTCGCCGGGCAGGATGGCGAGACCGGCCTCGAGCTCGTGGTCGGCCTCGTGCAGGTGACCGGTGCGGAGCGCGAGATCACCCAGACGGAGGTGGAACCACGCCAGCTGCTCCCTCGGCAGGCCGTGCCGGCGCTTCGCCTCGTCGAGGGCCTGTCGGAGCAGTCGCCGGGCTTCCTCGGGGCGGCCGCGGAGCTCTGCCCAGCGGGCCAGCCGGGGCGCCGTGCCGAGGTCCGCCTGGTAGGTCGCCAGCGTGCCGAAGAGATGCGCGGCCTCGTCGTAGCGGCCCAACTCCATGGCAGCCTCGGCCACCATCCCGCGCGCCGCGACGGAGGTGGAATCGGCCCGGAGCAGCTCCAACGCCGCATCGTGCGCCTCGGCGAAACGGTGTTCACCCATCAGGCTCGAGGCCAGCACGCCGACCGCTTCGTCGTTGCGGCCACGCCGGAGCGCGAGCGAATGGCGCGCCGTCGCCTCCGCGCGCTCCAGATCCGCGTTGTCGGCCGTCTCGCGGGCCCGCTGCAGATAGAGCGCCGCGAGCTGAGTGAAGTCGCGGGCGCTCAGGGGATCGCGCACGGTGCGCTGCTGATAGAACGCGATATCGAGTTCGCGAAGCCGGGCCGCCGACGGTGCCGGGGTCGTCCGTGGCGTCGAGCTCCGTCCGGCCGTCGCCCACATCAGGCCGGCCGCCGCCACCGCGCCCGCTGCGATGGCCGAGTACCACGCGCGGTAATGCACCCCCCGCTCCTTTCTGCGAGCGTGGCTCCGGCCGCCAACCGGCGACCGGAGTGCTCGACGCCGTCAGTTCGGCGGTGCCAGGTAGGGGAACGTGGTGGTCACGTTCGGGGAATCGAACGCGACATTGTCGGTGGTGAGTTCGGGCGTCGCGTGTGCGGCGTCGCCCAGTGCGCTGCCGAAGATCGCAGTGAGCGCGAGGTCCGCCACATCGTCCTGGAGCCTGCGCCCGCCGTAGCCGCCCGCAAGGGTGGTCGAGAGCCAGCCGGCGGTCGAGGGGTCCTTGCTGGTGTCAACCACGAGCACATCTGGAATGAGCGCCGGCGCGATGGCCTGGATGTACGCCGGGTCGCGACCCGCCACATTGGTCATGAAGTCGACCACCAGGGGCGCCACCAGCGTGGCGTCCTGGTCCGGACCAATCGAGCCGTGGATCGCGTGATCCTTCTTCTGGAGCATGACCTCGCTCACCAGCGGATTGCCGAGCCGCTGGATCTGGTTGTACATGCGGGTGCCGGGGCCGGTCCCGCCGTTGTTGTCGCTGCAGGCGGCGGCGAACAGGCTCACCGTCGCGAGGACGAAGAGACGGAGCTTCATCGTGGACTCCTTGGGAGTTCGGGTCGCGAGGGTGGTCACTGGCTGATGGTGCCCCAGATGCCCAGCCGACCAGGGGCGCTGCCCTCGATCATGGACGTGGGCAGCTCGATGATGATCGAATTGACATTGAAGCCCGCGACGTAGTCCACGCCGGGGTTGCGGAAGTAGAAGGGCTTGCCCGGCTGACTCGACGTGAGCGCGCACGAGTGCGACAGGTCACCGGTCACCGGCCGGCGGTCGGGTAGCACGCAGAAGGCCGCCTCGAGATCGATGAAGAACGGATCGTCCCGCGGCCCGGCGAACACCTGGATGCCGCCGGGAGATCCCAGCATCGTATTGATGGCGCCGGTCACCGCCGGCGGCGCGTCGGCCACCTCGTTCTCCATGGCACCGCGCACTGGCGGGGCCAGCGGGCCGCGCACCGCCACCTGCTGGTTGGCGCCCTCCCCACTGAACGTCACCTGGATCACCTTGTCTTCGACCGCGTCACCGTCGACGTCGATCTTGAACTGGTAGAGCAGGTTGGGGTCGAACGACGCTTGCGCCGGATCGGTCGCCCCCGCCGGCGTGAGAAACGCGCGCGTGTCCATGGCGAGGACGATTCGCCCGGGCCCACCGGGAAACGCGTACACATCGGTCAAGTCGGTTTTCGGATTGAGCTCCACGAATGGCGTGTCCTGATGGTCGGAGGCCCGGACGACCGCGATGGCGAGGATGCCGCAGAGGGTGACGGCGGCGCCCGCGGCGAGCCACCGGCCGCGGGGGACCGGTCTGGTGATCATGGCGTTCGTTCTCCTGTGGGTTGAGGGGACCTCGCATGCAGCCGTGGTACGCCCCTCGTCCCGCATCGGATTGATTGGTGACGCCATGAATCCGGCCCGCGCAGCTATGGCGTAATTGCTGCGTTGGAATGTCCGGGCCGGCACTAAAGGCCGGCGGACCCACGCGGGCCCGTAGATGTCGCGGGATACGGATTGTGGAGAGGAGGGTAGGGTGGGACCGGGCCCGCGTCGCCGACTACCGGGCTGCAGAGGGCGCAGGTTCGTTCTACTGCTCTACTGACCTCTGCCGTCTGGTAGCCGGCGACTCGTCTTCACCACGACCAGAATCGGGTCGGCGCGTAGGCGTCGATGTCCTCGACCGTAGGCTCGCCGTCGAGGAGCTGCCGCACGATCACGCCGGTGATGCCGGCCAGCAGGATGCCGTTCCGTCCGTGTCCGGTGGCGTACCAGAGCCCGGGCAGCCGCGGCTCGCTCCCGATGATGGGCCGCCCGTCGGGCGTGACCGGTCGCAGGCCGGCCCAGGTGCGCCGCACCGCGGCGGTGCTGAGCGACGGGCACAGCGCGGTGCCCGCGCCGAAGATGCGCGCCAGCCCCGCCGACGTGGTCTCGGCGCGGAAGCCGACGTACTCCATGGTCGAGCCGAGGATGGCTTCCTCGCCCCGCGCGACGAGGTAGCAGCCGTGTCCGTATACGATGGCTCGCCGCGCGCTCGCCGGCCAAGGCAGCGCCGCCATCTGACCGCGCACCGGCGCGACGGCGAGCGGGCGCGGCATTCCCTCGATGGTGCCGGACCATGCGCCGGCGGCGATCAGCACGTCGGGCGCACTGTAGCGGCCCTCCCGCCCGACCACGCCGGTCACGCGGTCGCCGCGCTGATCGATCGACACCACCGTATCGCGCACCACGAGACCGCCGAGCCGCTCGGCGTCGGCCAGGAGGGCGGCCACCAGCTTCTCGGGCTCCAGCGCCCCTTCGCGCGGGGCCCACAGCGCGCCGGCGGTGGGGCCGAGCCAGGGCCAGCGGGCCTTCACCTCGTCCGCGTCGAGCCAGTCGCTGAGAAAGCTGTGCTGCCGTTGCCAGGCGCAGCGGGCGCGCAGCTCGCCTGCCTCGGCTTCGGTGGCCGCCACGTGCGCGATGCCTTCGCGCCAGAGTCCGATGTCGATGCCGGTGGTCTCCCGCAGCGCGCCCGCGAGCGTGGAGTAGAGCTCGCGCCCCGCGAGGCCGAGCTCGAGCAGCGGGTCCTCCGGGTCGGCCTCGATCTGCGGCGCCAGCATGCCGGCGGCGGCCCGCCATCCCTGGCCCATGTCGCCGTCCGCCTCGAGCACCAGCACCCGGCGCCCGGCCAGGGCCAGCTCCCGCGCGGCGGCAGCACCTACCGGCCCGCCTCCCACGACGATAACATCGTAGTTTGCAGCCACTTATATTTCCTATGAAACTTTTTGAAACGTCCGGCCGTAGGACGCGCTGACCTGATTCCCGAGGGAAACTACCATGCTCCGTAACCTGCTTGGGTTCGCGATCTTCGCCGTCATCGCGATCTTCCTGCTCAAGGTCTTCTTCGGCCTCTTCGGTCTCCTGATCGGACTTCTGGTGACGATCGCGTGGTTCGCCTTCGTCGGGTTCCTGATCTACCTGGTGCTCAAGATCATCGCACCGGAGACCGCGGCCCGGGTGCGCGAGATGATCGCCGGGCGGCCGGCGGTGTAAGAGCGGAGCGGGTCAGGCTGGCAGCTTCCTTCGACGTCGGTCGTTCGCAGCGCTTCGCCGAGGGTAATTTCGCGAGGGACCTTGCCTGGGGTGGTTCGAGCCACCGCGGGCAAGGTCCCTCGCTGCGCTCGGGATGAGGTGTGCCGCTCAGGATGACGTGTCCGGCTCAGGATCACCTGTCCCGCTCTGCGGCACCACGCTCCCACTCGGGATGCGCACTCGCGGTTCAGCCCGCTCCCAGCTCCTCCAGCACGCCCCACACCAGCATCGGCAGCAGCAGCTCGTGATGACCGGTGAGCAAATAGCCGGAGCCGCCCGCCCGCGTAGGCCGCTGGACCACGTTGAGCCGCGGCCGATAGTGCCGCTGCATGTCGAAATCGGCGGCGAGGAAGTGGGTCGGGCGCCCGTTGTCGAGATTGCGCGCGACGGTGAGCGCTTTGAGGAACACCTCGGGCAGCACCACGGCGCTTCCCAGGTTGAGCACCGCGCCACCCTGATGCAGAGCCGCGAGCGAGCCGGCCAAACGGCGGAAGTCGCGGTGACTGGTGTCGCCGATGGCCGCGCCGTCGGCCCGCGGGTGCTGATGCACGATCTCGGCGCCGACGGCCGCGTGCACCGTCACCGGGATATCGAGCTCGTGCGCGGCCAGCAGTACCGACACCTCTCGCCCGGGCAGCTCCGTCCTTGCGGCCAGGGCGCGCGCCAGCCCTTCGCCCATGCCCTGACTCGCGCCCGCCGCGGCGACCACGGCGGCATTCATCTCCGCCCCGGTCTCCTCGGCCATGCCGAAGGTTCCGTCGGTCAGGCCGCTCTCCACATCCTCGCTGGTGCCGCCGTAGGCGGCGAGCTCGAAGTCGTGGATCGCGGCGGCGCCATTGAGCGCCAGGTGGGTCACCACCCGCCGGGCCATGAGGCTCCGGAGCAGCGGTCCGAGGCCGACCTTGATGACATGGCCGCCCACCAGCAGGACCACGCCCCGCCCGGCGCGCGCGGCGCTGGCCACGCCGGCGATCACCGCGCGGAGGTCCCGGGCGGCGAGCACGTCGGGAAGGCCGGCAAGGAAGGCCGCGAAGGATCGATCGTCGCCCGGCGGCGAGGCCAGCAGCGAGGGATCGACCTTGTTCTGCCGGCCGGCCACGGGGATGGTCGTCAGCCGGCGGAGGTCGGCCTCGCGATAGCTCACGCCTAGCGGCCGGCGGCGGTGGTGGAGGGCAGGACCATCTCCTTCATGCGGAGCGTGATGGTGCCGAAGGGGAACTTGCTCCGGATCTGCACCGGCAGGCGGCGCTCGTCATCGGTGAGCCAGATGCGCGTGTCGGACCGCTTGGAAAACATTCCCTTGGTGTCGATGACAGGGTGCAGCACCAGGCAATCCACCTCGCGGCCATCGGGCAGCTCCATCTTCTCGCGCTTGGTGACCTCGATGGTTACCGGATTCTTCTCTTTCCGGAAGTACCGGTTGTAGGTGTAGGTCTTGCCCACCTGGAGCTCGGTCACCCGCACGAAGTAAAAGAACGCCGCGTCGTCGAGCGCGTCGGTGGGCGCGGGCTGGGTACCGGGCTTGCCTTCTTCCCGGAAGTAGCCGGAGTCGGCCACGATCTCGTAGTGGCGCTTGATCGGCTTGCCGTTCTCCAGGAAGTCCTGGACGAAGCGACGCGACACCAGGTCCCGGGTGCCGACGTACGATTCGAGCACGTCGTCCAGCGAGTACACGATCGTCTTGCCCTGAAGCCGGAACCGGAAGCGGAACGACTCCATCCCGCGCACAGTGTCGATGCCGGCGACCTCGAGCGTGCCCGAGCCGAGCGAGAGCATTCCGAGCTTGGCGGTGTACGTGAGGGTCTCGCCCACGGCCCACGGATAGGTCGGCGCGGGCTGCGCCGGCACGGGGGCGGGGGCGG
>DATEJD010000008.1:0-6320 GCA_035278325.1 Gemmatimonadales bacterium
CGACGGCGCGGTGCTGGACACGGCGAGTCCCCGCCTGGCGGCGGCGCGCCGCGAGGTCCACGCCGCCCGGCAGCGGCTGCTTCGGAAGCTCGAGAGCCTGCTCCGCGGCCTCGACTCGAGCGCCACCCCGGCCGATGCCAGCGTAACGGTGCGGGGCGGCCGCTATGTGATTCCCGTCCGCCGCGACTCCCGTCATCGTCCCGGCGGGATCATCCACGACGAGAGCGGGAGCGCCGGCACGCTCTTCATCGAGCCCGCCGAGGCGATCGAGCTGGGGAACGCGCTGCGCGAGGCGGAGGTCGAGGAGGAGCGCGAGACCCTCCGCGTGCTGCGCGAGCTCACCGATCTGCTCCGTCCCGAGCTGCCCGCCTTGCGCGACGCGGTCGAGATGTGCGTCGCCGTGGACGACCTGGTCGCCCGCGCGCGCTACGCCGTCGCGGTCGCGGGCGAAGTGCCGGCGGTCGCCGACGCACCGGCCGAGCTGGTGATCGTGCACGGGCGCCACCCGCTGCTCCTGGCCGGCCCGACCGAGGTGGTGCCGTTCGATCTCGAGCTCGCGCCGGGCGAGCACACCCTGCTCATCAGCGGTCCGAATACGGGCGGCAAGACCGTCCTGCTCAAGGCGGTGGGCCTGGCGGCCGCGCTGGCGCAGAGCGGCATTGTCCCGCCGGTCGGCCCGGGAAGCCGGCTGCCGGTGTTCCGCCGGTTCTACGCCGACATCGGCGACCGCCAGAGCATCGCCGCCAGCCTCTCCACCTTCAGCGCGCACGTGCGCATGCTCCGCCGCGTGCTCGAGGAGGCCGACCACGCCACCCTGGTGCTGCTGGATGAAGTCGGGAGCGGGACCGATCCGGCGGAAGGCGCGGCACTGGCCGCGGCGGCGCTGGTGTCGCTCACCGCGCGACGGTCGCTCACGCTGGCCACCACGCACCTGGGCTCGCTCAAGGACGTCGCCAGCCACACGCCAGGGGTCGTGAACGCGTCGCTCCAGTTCGACGCGGCGACGCTCACGCCAACGTATCGATTCCTCAAGGGCGTGCCGGGCCGCTCGTACGGGCTCGCCATCGCGCGCCGGCTGGGTGTCGCGCCGGAGATCCTGGCGGAGGCGGAAGCGCGGGTGCCCGACGCCGAGCGGCGCCTGGACCTGTTGCTGGCGGCAGTGGAGGAGCGGCAGCGCGAGCTGGCGCGGACGCAGGAGGCCGTGACCGAACGGGCGATCGAGCAGGATACGCTCGCGGCACGGCTCGCGGTGCAGCAGGAGTCGCAGGCCGCGCGCGAGGCCGAGCTCCGTCGCCGCGAGAAGGACGCCGAGCGCGCCGGCCGGCAGCAGGCCCGCGCGTACCTGCTCGAGGCGCGTCAACTGGTGGAAGAGGCGCTGGGCGCGGCGCGGACCGAGGCGGCCGCCAAGGAGGCGCGCCGCATGGTGGAGGAGGGCATCCGGGAGCAGGCGGACGAGCTGGAGCGAGCGGAGCAGGCGGAGGGTGCCTCCGAATCCGACCAGGAAGGCGAGATCGCCGTGGGCGACCGGGTGCGCCTCGCGACCGGCGGGGCGGGGCAGGTGGTCGAGCGGCGGGCCGACGGCAAGCTGGTGGTGGCGATGGGCGCGATGAAGATGGTGGTCGACGCCGAGCAGGCGACCCGCACCGCGGCAGCCGACCGGGCGCCGGCGGAGCACGCCTCGCCGCATCCCGTGGCAACGGCGGCCGAGCCGTCCGCGCTCGAGATCGACCTGCGCGGGATGACGGGCGACGAGGCCGAGCAGGCCACGGTCGCCGCGGTGGACGCCGCGGTGCTGGCGGAGCAGCCGTACCTCCGCATCATTCATGGGATGGGCACGGGGGTCGTGCGGGAGCGCGTGCGTCGCGTGGTGTCGACCGACCGGCGAGTGGCGCGCTACGGCTTCGCCCCGCGCAACCAGGGCGGCACCGGCGTCACCATCGTGGAGTTCTCCGCGTGAGCATGATCCCCGACGAGGTGGTCGATCAGGTGCGCGACAGCGCCGACCTGGTCGGGATCATCGGCGAATCGGTCGAGCTCAAGCGAACCGGCTCCGACTATCGCGGCGCCTGTCCCTTCCATGGCGGGACCCACCGGAACTTCGCCGTCATTCCCAAGAAAGGACGCTATTACTGCTTCGTCTGCCACGAGAGCGGAGACGTGTTCTCGTGGTTCATGAAGCGCGTGGGCATGGACTACCCGACCGCCGTGCGGGAGGTCGCGAGGCGAACCGGGATCACGATCCCCGAGCGCGCCAGTCGCGCGGGGCCCGACCCGCTGGAGCCGCTGTTCGGCGCCGTCGCGGTGGCGCAGGACTGGTACACCCGGCAGCTGCTCGAGGCGGACGAGGCCAGGGGCGCGCGCGAGTATCTCGAAGGTCGCGAGGTGTCGCTCGACACCGCCGCGCTCTACGGCTTGGGCTTCGCGCCCGCCGGAAGGGCCTTCCTCGAGGCCATGCGAGCGTTGGGTCTCGAGGAACCGGTGCTGCTCGAGGCCGGCCTCGCGGCCAGACGGGACGACGGTACGGTCATCTCGCGCTTCCGATCCCGGCTGCTGTTCCCGATCCACGACCTGCGCGGGCGCGCGGTGGGATTCGGCGGCCGGCTGCTCGGCCCCGGCGAGCCCAAGTATCTCAACTCGCCGGAAAACGCGATCTTCCACAAGGGGCGCCAGCTCTACAACCTGCACCAGGCCAAAGGGGCGATCCGGAAAGAGGAGGCCGTCATCCTGGTCGAGGGATACTTCGATGTTCTCCGCCTGGTGCTCGCCGGCATCGAGCACGTGGTGGCACCCCTTGGCACCGCCCTGACCTCCGACCAGGCGACCCTGCTGCGTCGCTTCGCGCCCGCCGCCGTGCTGCTCTATGACAGTGATCAGGCCGGCCTCCGCGCCACGTTCCGCGCCGGCGACGAGCTGCTTCGCCACGGCGTCCGGGTGAGAGTCGCGACGATGCCGGCGGGTGAGGACCCCGACACGCTGGTCCGCCGCGGCGGCGCGGCGGCGCTGGAGCCGCTGCTGCGCGACGCCATGGATCTGCTCGAGCGGAAGCTGCAGCTCCTGGAGCAGAAGGGCTGGTTCGAGGGCGTCGACCATCAGCGCGACGCGCTCGATCGCCTGCTGCCGACCATCCGCGCGGCCGCCGATCCCATCACCCGCGATCTCTACCTCAAGGAAGTCTCCGAGCGAACCGGCGTGAGCCGCGAAGTGCTGCTGCAGCAGGTGACCGCGCGACCGGAATCCGCCGGTGCCGGCGGGCGAGCCGGCGGAGGCGGCGCGCCCGCTGAGCGGCCACGGCGCTGGGGCGAGGACCGCGTGATCACTCGGCGCCGTACCGTCGACGCCGGCGAGCGCGACCTCCTCCGGGTGCTGATGAAGGATCAGGGCTGGATTCCGCGGGCCGCAGCCGAGGTACCGCCGGACCGGTTCGAGCTGGCGCCCTTTCGCGAGGTGTACGAGGCACTGCTGCGCAGTCCCGAAAACGCCGGGTCCCAAATATTCTTGGAACAGCTGTCACCGTCCGCGCGGAAGGCCTGGGCCTGGCTGGACAGCTTCGAGGCGAAGTACGGGACCCCGGACCTGGACCGGATGTACGTGGGCGCGTGCAGCGCGCTCGAGGTCCGGCCCCTCCGCCGCCAGCTGGCGGAGCTGAACCGCCGGCTGCGCGAGCCCGATCTGGCCATGACGGCCGAGGCGTTCGATGCGCTGGTGGGCGAGCGCGCCAGGCTCAAGCGGGAGATCGCCCATCGGTTTCCCGAGGAACTGCTGAAACGATCGATGCGAAGAGGCGACGTCGATGCACCCTGATCTGGTCAAACTGCTCGACCTGCAATCGAAGGATACCGCGGTGGACGGGTTGGACGAGCGATTGCGGGAGCTCGACAAGGAATCGGCGGTGCTCGACCAGGCGATTCAACGGGCGCGGGATGCTCTCGATGCGGCGCGCCGCGCCGCGGCCGAAGGGGCCCGCAAGCGCGACGAGATCGAGGCCCGGGTCGAGAGCTATCGGACCCTGCAGAATCGGCGGGTGCAGCGGCTCGAAACGGTGCGCAATCCCAAGGAGGCCTCGACGCTGATGGCGGAGCTGGACCTGGCCCGCTCGGTCATCGCGAAGGAGGAGGCGGACTGGGTCCGCGGCGCCGAGGCGGTCACGGCGCTCGAGCGGAAAGTGCAGGAGGAGGAGAACAAGGTGACGGCGGTGGAGCTCGAGCAGGCCCCGGAGCGCGCGCGCCTGGCGGAGCGCCGCCATCAGGTCGAGACCGAGCGGGACGCCGCCATGCTCGCGCGCGAGGCCAGCGCCGAGCAGATCGACAAGCCGCTCCGCGCCCGCTACGACCGGCTTCGCCGCTCGCGCGCGCGCGACGTGGTCGTGCCACTCATCGGCGGCACTTGCGGCGCGTGCCATACCTCGGTCCCGCTCAACCGGCGGAGCCAGATCCGGAGCGGCGCTATCCTCGACGGCTGCGAGGGATGCGGCGCGATCCTGTACCCACCCGACGGAACGGGGTCGCCATGACCGGGATCGGCGGTGAGTATTCTCCGGCGGTGAATGTCTTCCCCGCGCCGATCCTGCGATGGGTGGTGTCGCCCCGGCCCGATCCAGTCGAGGTGAACCGGCTGGCCGCGCAGCTCGGCATTCCCATCGCGCTCGCGGCGCTGCTGGTGCAGCGCGGGCAGGGCAACGAGGCCGACGCGCGCGGCTTCCTCCGGCCGTCGGTCACCGCGCTCAGCGAACCGGGCGCCCTGGCCGGCATGGCCGAGGCGGTGGACGCCATCGCGTGTACCGTCCGGGCCGGCGGCACCATCATGGTGCACGGGGACTACGATGTGGACGGTCAGTGCGCCACGGCGCTGCTCACCCGCGCGCTCCGCGCGGCCGGCGCCGACGTGGTCGGGTTCGTGCCCCACCGGCTGCGTGACGGCTATGACTTCGGGCCCGCGGGCCTGGCCGCGGCGCAGCGGCTCGGCGTGTCGCTGGTCATCACGTGCGACTGCGGCATCACCGCCGTGGAGACGGCGCGGGCCGCGCAGGCCGCGGGCATCGGCGTGGTGATCACCGATCACCACCTTCCCGGGGCGGAGCTGCCGCCGGCGCTCGCGGTGGTGGACCCGCAGCGCGCCGACGACTGCTCCGACGCGCGGGCGCTCTGCGGCACCGGCATCGCGTTCAAGCTGGTCCAGGCGCTGGTGCCGGCGCTGGGTCTGCCGCCCAACCTCCCGTATCACCTGCTCGACCTGGTGGCGCTGGCCACCGTGGCGGACGTCGTCCCCCTCACCGGCGAGAACCGGATCCTGGTGCGCCACGGCCTCCGGCTCCTGAGCGAAAGCCGCTGGCCCGGGCTCAGGGCGCTGATCGAGGCCGCGGGTCTCGCGGGTCGGGAGCTTCGGGCCGGCCACCTGGGCTACGTCCTGGGTCCCCGGCTCAACGCGGCCGGCCGCATCGGCGACGCGGCCGACGGCCTGCGCCTGCTCCTGAGCGACGAGCCCGACGAGGCCATGGCGCTGGCCCGCCGGCTCGAAGGGCTCAACGTCGAGCGCCAGTCGCTCGACCACCGGATGCTCGACGAGGCGCTGGCTCAGGTGGAGCAGGCCTGCGACCCCGAGCGCGACGCGGGATTCGTCCTGGCCGGCGAGGGATGGCATCCCGGCGTGGTGGGCATCGTGGCGTCGCGTCTGGTGGAGCGCTATGGCCGCCCCACCTTCCTGATCGCGTTCGACGGGGACATCGGCAAGGGCTCGGGACGGAGCATCTCGCGCTTCGATCTCCACGCCGCGCTCATCGCGTGCGGTGACCTGCTGGAGCGCTACGGCGGCCACCAGATGGCGGCGGGGCTCACCATCCGGCGCGAGCGGCTGGAGGAGTTCCGCGAGCGCTTCGCGGCCATCGCCCGCGAGGTGCTGGGGCCGGACGACCTGGGGCCGGAGCAGCGGGTGGACCTCGAGCTGGAGCTGCCCGAGGCCAACCGCGAGCTCGAGCGGATGTGCCGTCACCTGGAGCCGTGCGGGTCGGGCAACGCGAGCCCGGTGTTCGGCGTGCGCGGGGTGCGATTCGTCGGGCGGTCGCGGGTGGGCAACGGCCATCTCAAGGGCACGCTCGATGACGGCGCCGCCCGGCTCAGCGCCATCGGCTTCCAGTGGGCCGACCGGGTGCCGTGGCTGGGCGATGGCCTGGTGGACGTCGCCTTCCGCCTCGAGTCCAACGACTGGAACGGCTACTCCACGCTGCAGGCCCGGCTGTGCGCGCTGGCGCCGCACGTGCCGACGTGACGGCTCGTCAGGCTGCGCCGACATCCCACGGGCGTCACCCTGAGCGAAGCGAAGGGGGC
>DATEJD010000009.1:0-2941 GCA_035278325.1 Gemmatimonadales bacterium
CTGATACTCGAGCGCCTTGGCCGGCTGCGCGTTGCCTCCCGCCTCGAGGGCGAGGATGGTCAGGCGCTCCCCCTCGGACACCTTGTCCGACAAGGCGACTGCCTCCTGCAGGTGAGCGAAGAAGTCCTTGGCCGTCGCGGCATTGGCGGCGAGCTGATAGTGCGCCATAGCGAACGACGGATCCTTGGCGACGGCGGCCTCGAACTTGGCCCGGCCGTCGTGCGCCTTGAGCTGCTCGCCGAGCGCCCGGCCTTCGAGGTAGAGCGTCCTCGCCTCCTGGGACGCGGCGGTGACCGGAATGGCCCCCGTGTTGGCGGACGCGCCTTCCGACGAGGAAGCGGTCGAGGCGCTGGCGGTATCGGTGCCCGCCTTGCGAGGGTTGCATCCAGACAGCGCGGTGGCGAGCGCGAGCGTGGTGAAGCTCAGCAGTGTCGTGGTCAGTGCACGTGACATCGGCGGGTCCTCCGGGCGTTTCGATTGTAGACGACACGGAAGCGGTGGCGGAGAGCGGGAGCCCTGTAAGGCTCTACGCCGCGACCTCGGGCCAGTTTCAGCGCCCAACCGTGACTGTTGTTTCGATCTGGACCCGCTCTTACCTTGCGGTCGGCTCCCCCGCCGCCGTTCCGATTCGCATCCCGCGCACGCCACGCTCGTCTGACGGCCCCGGAGAGATCATGGACGGTTCCTCGCTGCTGCTCGGGCTGTGGGTCGGCGTCGTCATCGGCGCCCTCGCGAGCTGGCTGGTGGCCCGGGCCCGCGTTCCCGCCCTTCGAGAGGAGCGCGCCCGCCTGCTCGCCCAGCTCGAGGCCGAGCGGCGCTCCTCCTCCGACCGTTCAGCGCTGCTCGACCGCGCCGAGGTCACCTTGCGCGACGCCTTCGCCTCGCTCTCCGCCGAGGCACTCCGGCACAACAACCAGAGCTTCCTCACGCTGGCCGAGACTCGGCTGGGCGAGCTTCAGCGCGCCGCGGCCGGCGACCTCGACCAGCGCCAGCGCGCGGTGGACGATCTGGTCCGCCCGCTCCGCGAGGCGCTGGTCCGGGTGGACGCCACGCTGCACCAGGTGGAGAAGGAGCGGCTCTCGTCCTACGCCGGGCTGCTGGAGCAAGTGCGCGCGATGGCCCGGTCGCAGCAGGCGCTGCAGGAGGAGACCGGCAACCTGGTGAAGGCGCTCCGCGCGCCCCACGTGCGCGGCCGGTGGGGCGAGATCCAGCTCCGGCGGGTAGTGGAGATGGCCGGCATGCTCGACTATTGCGACTTCGAGGAGCAAGCGACCGTGGACGGTGACACGGGCCGGCTCCGCCCGGACCTCGTCGTGCGGCTCCCGGGCGGGAAGACCGTGATCGTGGACGCCAAGGCGCCGCTCGCCGCGTACCTCGACGCGGTGGACGGCACCGGGGACGATGCCGCGCGCGAGCTCCTGCTCAAGGAGCACGCCCGGCAGGTGCGCGATCACATGGCCGGGCTCGGGAGCAAGGCCTACTGGACTCAGTTTCAGCCGGCGCCCGACTTCGTGGTGATGTTCCTCCCGGGCGAGACCTTTTTCGCCGCGGCCTGCCAGCACGATCCGGCGCTGATCGAATTCGGGGTGAGCCAGCAGGTGATCCCGGCGAGCCCTACCACGCTCATCGCGCTGCTCCGGGCCATCGCCTACGGCTGGCGTCAGGAGCAGATCGCGCGGAATGCCCGGGCCATCAGCGAGCTCGGACGGCAGCTCCACGACCGGCTGGGGTCGCTGGCGGGACACTTCGACGAGCTACGCCGCGGGCTGGACAAGGCAGTCGAGAGCTACAACCGCGCGGTCGGCTCGCTGGAGAGCCGGGTGCTGGTGACGGCGAGGCGGTTTCGCGAGCTCGGTGCCGTCGCGGAGGACGCTGTGCTGCCCGAGCTCCAGGGCATCGAGCAGGCGCCGCGCGGACCGCAGTCGCCCGAGCTTATTGCTCCGCCGAGTTCCGACGGCCTGGGCCTGGTGCAGCGGGGTGCAGGCCCGTAGACGGCCTCAGTGCAAGGAGCGTCGCTCCGTTGCTGTTGCGGCGCTACATCGAGCGCAAAGAATTGCCGCCCATCCCAGGCAGTTCAGATCTCTCCCCGCCAACGACTTCCGCCATATCCCCCGTTTTAGCCTAGGACGTGCCTCCCCATGTGGCACGGCGCCGGTCTCCACCAGCCGCTGCAATTCCTGCGGCGCCGCGCCCCACACGGGAGGAAGCCATGCACCACACCATTCGTACGGTGACGCGGCTGGGTGAGCTGAGCGCCGCGATGCTGGTTGGAGTGCTGCTGACGTCGGGTGCCACTGAGCCGGTCGTCGTTACGGCGCCGGTGGAGACCGCGAGCGTGGACTCGTTGGCTGTCGCCGCGCCGCTCGAGCTCATGACGGCGCTGGACAGCATGGAGGCGGAGCGGGAGCTGGCACCGGCCGCGATGCGCCGCCCGCTCGAGACCTATCTCCGTCGCTACAGCGACGACCGGGTGCTGGTCCGTCGGATCAGCCGAGCGGTGCTCCGGGAGGCCAGCCGCCAGCAGGTGCCACCGTCCCTCATCACGGCGGTGCTGCTCACCGAGAACACGACCCTTCGGCCGGAGGCGGCCAGCTCGGTCGGCGCGCAGGGGCTCATGCAGGTGATGCCGTTCCACGCCGGCGCGCGGTTGTGCAAGTCGGACGACCTGGTCGACGTGGACAGCAACATCTGCCACGGGACGCTCATCCTGGCCCGGAACCTCCAGGCCACCACCACGCCGGTTGCCGCGCTGCTCCGCTACAACGGTTGCGTGCGCGGGACCAACACGCCGAACTGCGGCCGCTACCCGTCCATCGTGCTGGCGCGGGCCAGCCGGGTGCGGCACGAGATCCTGGCCGCGGCGATGCCGGTGGAGCTGGCAGGGCGGTAAGCGGTGAGCGGTGAGCGGGAGGTGAGTCACCCTGAGCGCAGCGAAGGGGGC
>DATEJD010000010.1:0-3178 GCA_035278325.1 Gemmatimonadales bacterium
CGTCCCGCGCGCGGAAGTTGCTCACCACCCGGACACCGAATCGCTCGGCCAGTACGGCGGGCTCGCCGAGCTGCCAGGTGACCAGCGGGGGCTCGTGCCAGATGGTCTGGCCGTGGAACGCGATGAATGCCAGCTCGGACGCCGGCACCTGGGCCTGCACCAGGAGCGTCTCCACGGTCTCGGCGGCCCATTCGGCCAGTCGCACGTGCAGCCGCGCGAGCGAGGGCGCGGCTCCGCCGGCCAGCGCGGCCCGAAGCGCGGCGCGCTCCTCGTCGGCATAGGGGCGGGTGACGAAGCTCAGCAGCTCGGCGTGGGTCGGCCCCGAGAAGCGCACCAGGGCGGCGTCCATCCCATCGAGCGAAGTGCCGGACATGAGACCGACGGCCAGGGTAGGACGCTCGTTCATGCCGAGCGCACCGGCGGCGGGTCACCCACGATGGTGCGGAGACGCCCGGCATGCTCGTCAAGCAGCCGCTCCGCATCGGCGCGCGCCACGCCGCGCCGCGCCATGACGATGGCGGTCTTGACGCTGCCGCCCGCGGCGTCGAGGATGGCGCGGGACTCCTCGCGTCCCAGCCCGGTGGTCTCCATCAGGATGCGCTGGCTCCGATCGACCAGCTTGTCGTTCCAGGCCCGGAGATCCACCATGAGGTTGCCGTACGTCTTGCCCAGTCGAATCATCGCGCCGGTGGTGAGCATGTTGAGCACGAGCTTGGTGGCGGTTCCGCTCTTCATGCGGGTGGACCCCGTCACGACCTCGGGGCCGACGGGTACCGTGATGCAGGCATCGCAGGTGTCGCGCAGCAGCGCGGGCGGCTCGGACATGGACACCAGGATGGTGCGTGCGCCGAGCGCCTGGGCCCGGCCCAGCGCGGCCCGCACGTACGGTGTGGTGCCGCTGGCCGCGATGCCGACGACCACGTCGTTGGGCCCCACCCGGCGCGCATCCATCTCGCCGATGCCGGCGTTCACGTCGTCCTCCGCGCCCTCGATGGACTTGACCAGCGCCGGGAGCCCGCCGGCGATGATGCCCACCACCATCTCGGGCGGCGTGCCGAAGGTCGGCGGGCACTCGGCCGCGTCGAGCACACCGAGCCGCCCGCTGGTGCCGGCACCGACATAGAGCAGCCGGCCGCCGGCGCGGAACGCGGCCTCGATCAGATCGATCGCCCTGGCGATCTCGACCCGGGCGGTAGCGACGCTGGCCGGCACGCCGGCGTCTTCGGCGCCGATGAGATCCACGATCTCCAGCGCCGTGGCAGTATCGATGGTGGCGGTGCGGGGGTTGCGCCGCTCGGTCAGGCGCGGGTCGAGGTAGTTGTCAGGCACGGCTAAATTAGAGCCCGTGCGTCGCCGGGGGCAACCTCCCGCCGGTCCATCCTTTTCACCATCGAGGTCCGCGTGCGTCTCGGGTTCCTGTGTGCCTGCCTGCTGCTCGCCATCGGATGCGGCCGTCCCACCACCCCTGGCACGCCCAAGCCCACGGCGGGCACGGCCGCCGACTGGGCGTTCGCGGGGCGTGCACGTGTCACCGCAGGGGCACACGCCATGGTGGTCTCGGGCAGTGGCCTCGCGAGTGACGTGGGGCGTGACATTCTGCGCCAGGGCGGCAACGCGGTGGATGCGGCGGTGGCCGTCGGATTCGCCCTGTCCGTGGTGCATCCCGAGGCCGGCAACATCGGCGGCGGTGGGTTCATGCTCATCCGGCTGGCGGACGGCGCCGTCCACGCGCTGGATTACCGCGAGACCGCTCCCGGCCGGGCGACGCGGGACATGTACCTCGACGCGAACGGCGAGCCCACCGAGCGAAGCGTCACCGGGCACCTCTCCGCCGGCGTCCCGGGCGCCGTGGCCGGACTGACCGAGGCGCACCACCGGTTCGGACGTCTGCCGCTCGCCACGGTCATCACGCCGGCCATCCGGCTCGCGCGCGAGGGATTCGTGATCGATGACTATCGCAGCGAATCGATCGCGGACGACAGCGCCCGCCTGGTGCTGTTTCCGGCCTCGCGGGCCAGCTTCCTCCCCGGGGGCGCACGCCCGGCGCCCGGCACGACGCTCCGGCAACCCGACCTCGCGTCGACGCTGGAAGCCATCCGCGACCACGGCGCGGACGGTTTCTACCGCGGCCGCGTGGCGGACCTGATCGTCGCCGAGATGGAGCGCGGCGGCGGGCTCATCTCGCACGAGGACCTGGCCGGCTATCGCGCCGTCTGGCGCGATCCGATCACGCTTCGCTATCGCGGCCACACCATCTATTCGATGCCGCCGGCCTCGTCGGGCGGCGTCACGATGGGCGAGATCCTCAACATCATGGAAGGGTACGATCCCCTGCCCCCATTCGGCTCGCCGGCGCTGGTCCATCTCGAGGCGGAGGCGATGCGGCGCGCCTTCACCGACCGCAACACCTACCTGGGCGACCCCGCCTTCGTGCAGAACCCCGTCGACCGCCTGCTGTCGAAGGCATACGCCGCTGATCTACGAAAAGGCATCGGCGACCACGCGACCGCCACGCCCAGCTTCCAGCCGGCCCGCACCGGGGCCTCCACGACGCATTACTCGGTGGTGGACGCGGAGGGCGTCGCCGTGAGCTGCACGACCACACTCAACAACAGCTACGGCAGCGCCGTGACGGTCACCGGCGCCGGATTCCTGCTCAACGACGAGATGGACGACTTCGCCACCGCGCCGGGGAAGCCCAACATGTACGGTCTGGTGCAGGGCGAGGCGAACGCCATCGCCCCGGGCAAGCGAATGCTCTCGGCCATGACGCCGAGCCTGGTGCTGGACCCGACCGGGCGGCTGTTGCTGGTCGTGGGGACGCCCGGAGGTCCACGCATCATCACGATGGTGTATCACGTCATCTCCAACGTGATCGACCACCATATGCCGCTCGCCCGGGCAGTCGAGGCGCCGCGGATGCACCATCAGGGCCTGCCCGACACGCTGCGGGTGGAGCGGGGTGGATTTCCACCCGAGACGCTCGACAGCCTGCGGGCGCGCGGGCACGCCGTCGGAAGCGGGGGCTACTGGGGCGACGTCGAGGCGATCATCCGGACGCCAGAGGGCTGGGAGGGCGTGAGCGATCCGCGGCGTGGCGGTGCAGGCGCGGGGTATTAGGAAGCGGACAGGCGGTGGGGCGGTGAGTAGGAGTCACCCTGAACGCAGTGAAGGGGGC
>DATEJD010000011.1:0-3478 GCA_035278325.1 Gemmatimonadales bacterium
CCGGATTGGGGTGCGCCGGGATGCCGGTGCTCGCCGTGTCGAGCGGCGTGAGCAGCATCCAGTGCGGCGGCTCCTTGACCGTCTTGGTACCCGCGGCCGGCTTCATGACGATGTGGCCGTCGGACGTCTCGTAGTGCTCGCCGCCTTTGGCCATGTAGGCAACGCCGCCGGTCGTCGGCGGTTTGGGCTGGTTGGACATGGCGGCCGTGAACCAGCTGAGGGCCTTCTGGTCGGCGCAGACCGGCGCGTGGCTTTCGTCGGGCATCAGCATGCAGGTGAACCCGTTGCTGCCTTGGCGAAGCACGCTGGTCTTGCCACTGGGCTCCATGCGCACGACCGTCGCCTGGGCCGAGATCCGATCGGGCGCGCCGGCCTCGGCGGCCTTGATGAACTCGGCTTCGGTCTCCTTGGTCTGCCCGGGGCGGGCCTGCGCGACGAGCGCACCGGGAAGCAGGAGCAGAACGAGGATGGGGAGAGGGAGCTGGGTAGGCATGGCACCTCCTGGCTGGCCGCCGCCCGCGAGCCGGGTGGCGGCGGATGACGTCCACGGCCCGGCAGCCGTGGCGGTGAGGCGCCGATACGATATGAAACTGGGACCATTTCGGCCAGTGTCCGATGACCGGAGCTCGAGCCAGCTCCAGTGATCGCCCAGGGCGATTGCGCAACCGTCTGCCGCGCATCGTCTTATAGCGGAGCCCCGTTCTGGTTCCTGCCGCCGTGTGATCCTGTCGAAACCGGCCCCGCCCATTCGACTATGGGCATCCACGGCAGGTCCACCCAGCATCCGAGGAAGCCATGCGATACCTCTGCCTGATCTACGACGACGAGAAGAAGCTCGAGAGCATGCCCCAGAGCGAATCCGACAAGTTCATGGGGGAGTACTTCGCGTTCACCGACGACATCCGGAAGAGCGGCCACATGATTCACGGCGAAGCGCTGCAGCCGGTGCAGACCGCCACCACCGTGCGGCTCCGGAACGGCAAGCTCAGCACCACCGACGGGCCGTTCGCCGAGACCAAGGAGCAGCTCGGCGGGTTCTACCTGATCGAGGCCAAGGACCTGAACGAGGCCATTCAGGTGGCGGCGCGCATTCCTTCGGTGCGAATCGGGAGCATCGAGGTCCGACCGGTGGTGGATTTCAGCAAGCAGTAGGGGAGGGTCATCCTCGAGGCACGAGTCATCCTGAGCGAAGCGAAGGAGCCATGCGTTGGGGCATGCCCCCTTCACTTCGTTCAGGGTGACGTTCGCTCAAACTGACGTTCGCTCAGGCTGACGTTCGCTCATGTCGCACGACGCATCCGCCGACGCCGCGCGGGCCGCGGTCGACGCTGTCTACCGGGCCGATTCGCGTCGCGTGCTCGCGACCCTGATCCGCCTGCTGGGCGACTTCGACCGGGCCGAAGAAGCGCTCCACGACGCGTTCATGGCCGCGCTCGAGCGCTGGCCCCGCGACGGCCTGCCCGACAATCCCCGCGCCTGGCTGGTCTCGACCGGCCGCTTCAAGGCGATCGACGCCCTCCGCCGGCGCGCCCGGTTCGATGCGTCGCAGGGCGAGCTGGCCCGGCGGCTCGAGCGCGACGCGCCCGACACCGCTGACGACGAGGTCGTCGCCGACGACCGGCTCCGGCTGATCTTCACCTGCTGCCATCCCGCCCTTCCGCCCGATGCGCGCGTGGCGCTCACGCTCCGCGAGGTCTGCGGCCTCACGACCGAGGAGATCGCCCGGGCGTTCCTCACCTCGCCGCCCACCGTCGCGCAACGTATCGTGCGGGCCAAGGCCAAGATCCGCGATGCCCGCATCCCGTATCAGGTCCCGGCGCGCGCCGACCTGGCGGAGCGGCTCGAGAGCGTGCTCCACGTGGTCTACCTGGTATTCAACGAGGGCTACTCGGCGTCCTCGGGCGCATCGCTCACCCGCCGCGATCTCTCCGCCGAGGCCATCCGGCTGGGCCGCCTCCTGCTCGAGCTGCTGCCCACGCCGACCGAGCCCGAAGCGCTCGGACTGCTCGCGCTCATGCTGCTGCACGAGTCGCGGCGCGCGGCGCGCACGACGCCGGATGGCGAGCTGGTGCTCCTCTCGGAGCAGGACCGCTCCCGCTGGGACCGCACGCTCATCGAGGAAGGGACCGCGCTGGTGCGCACCGCGCTGTCATCGCGCCGGCCGGGACCGTACGCGCTCCAGGCAGCGATCTCCGCGGTGCACGCGGACGCGCCCGAGGCGGCCGCGACCGATTGGGCCCAGATCGTCGGGCTGTACGACGTGCTGCTGGGGATCGACCCATCCCCGGTGATCGAGCTCAACCGCGCCGCGGCGGTCGCGATGCGCGACGGACCCGCCGCCGGCCTCGAGTTGATCGAAGCCATCCTCGCCCGCGGCGACCTGGCCGACTACCACCTGGCCCACTCCGCCCAGGCCGATCTCTACCGCCGCCTCGGCCACCCCGTCGAGGCCGCCGAAGCCTACCGCCGCGCGCTGGCTCTCGCCCGCCAGGAGCCCGAGCGGCGCTTCCTTCAGCGCCGCCTGGCCGAGGTGTTGGCGAGTAACCCACCGAGCGCCGCGCCATAACCCGCGGAGTGACCGGCTGCCGCCATCGCCGTGAGCACGGTCACGGCTATGCCTCGCCTGAAGTCCCACAGTACCGCCCCAGACTTCTTGCGCCCGCCGCGGGGCTGGCGCTGCCCGAATCCGAAGAGGTTGACCATGGGTTTGCTTACCAAGCCGATCAAGACGCTGGACGACCTGTTCGTCCACACGTTGCAGGACATCTACTACGCCGAGCAGCAGATCACGAAGGCCCTCCCCAAGATGATCTCGAAAGTGGCCAATCCGGAGCTCAAGCAGGGCCTCCAGGCCCACCTCGAGCAGACCAGGAATCACGTCACCCGAGTCGAGCAGGTGTTCCGCATGCACGGCGAGCCGGCCAAGGCTGTGACCTGCCCGGCCATCGACGGGATCATCGACGAGGCCAACGACATCCTGAGCGATGCCAAGGACTCGGACGTGCTCGACGCCGCGGCGGCCGCGGCGGCTCAGGCCGTAGAGCACTACGAGATCGCCCGGTACGGGACGCTCATCGCGTGGGCGCGCGAGCTCGGCCGTGACGACTACGCCACGATTCTCGAGCAGACGCTCGAGGAGGAGAAGGCCGCCGATCTCAAGCTGACCGAGATCGCGGAGGCGCGGCTCAACCGCCAGGCCGCGGGCCGGTAGCGCAGGCTCAGCAGGCACTGGCCTGGCCAGGCCCGGGCTGGCCGCGCAGCAGGGCGGCCGGTTCGGGCCTTCTTGCGCCTGCCATGGCCAACGGGTGCGGCTGGTGATGCGGTCAACCCTGACCCACCGCGGCTGTCGCGTTTCCAGATGGCCGGTGTATTCTCGTGCGTGCCACTCCATCACCGTCTGCTCGCGGGCGCGGTCGCAGTCGCGCTGACCGCCTGCGCACCCCGCGCCTCTGTGCCGGGGCCCGCGGGTGCGCCTGCC
>DATEJD010000012.1:0-5543 GCA_035278325.1 Gemmatimonadales bacterium
CGCCCCCGACGGCATCTGGGCGGCTACCAGCCGCACCACGCAGGCCGAGCCGGCGATCACGTTCGTCGACCGCGAGCTCAAGGACTTTCGCTCGCTGCAGGGCCCCGCGGCGTTCGGCCTCCCATTCGCCGCCGTGCGGAAGCTGGTGGGGCAGGGCACCGCGCTCTGGGCCGCGACCGACCGCGGGCTCGCGCGCATCGCCACCGGCGACGGGCGGGTGGATTTCCTCGATCCGGGCCGGGGGCTGCCGGACGCTCCGGTCTACTCGGTCGCCTCGCGGCAGGGGCGCATCACCGCCGGCACGCGGCGCGGCCTGGTGCGGGTGAACGACTCGCTCCGTATCGAGCGGGTCGCGCCGCGATTCGCCGACGCGGCGCTGGCGGTGTTTCCCGCTGGCGACTCGATCTGGGTCGGTACCCAGCGCGGTCTCCTGCTGGCGCTCCCGGGTGGTCAGGACGTCGTGCGGCCATCGACGTTGGCCTCCCCGTCGCTCCAGGCACCCGTCGTGGCCCTCGGCGCGCTCGGCGATACCATCGTCGCGCTCACCCGCGACCAGATGCTGTGGCGCGATCCCCGCACCCAGGCCTGGACCCTGGGTCCCAACCTCAGCGCCCTCCTCGGTGGGCTGGTGGCGTTCGTCCCCGACGGCCCGGGATTCTGGGTCGCCGGCGAGCAAGGCGTCGGATTCGCCCGACTCGGCACGCCCCCCGTGCTGCCCTTGAAGCAGGGCGACCTCCCCGGCGCCGCCAACGATCTCGCCGTAGACTCCGACTTTCTGTGGGTGGCCACCAACGGCGGACTGGTGCGCTTCCGGCTCGACGCCGTTCGCCCATGACGCCGCCGCGGCTCGGACCCGGACGCGAGTTCGACCGGGTGCGCCGCATCGCCGCCGCGCTGGGAGCCCGCGCCGTCGGTCTGGGCGACGACTGCGCGGTCCTGCCCTCGTCGGGTCGCGCGCTCGTGGTCAGCACCGACCTGAGCGTCGAAGGCGTTCATTTCCGGCGCGAGTGGCTCACGCTCGAGGAAATCGGTTGGCGCGCCACCGCGGCCGCCCTGTCCGATCTCGCCGCCGAGGGGGCGGAGGCGGCTGGTGTCCTCGTCGCCCTCACCGTGCCCGCTGCCGCCGGCGATGGCGACGTCGCCGCCGTGATGACGGGGGCCGGAGCCGCCGCCGATGCCGCGGGTGTCGCTGTGGTGGGTGGCGATCTCTCCGCCGGGCCGGCATGGAGCCTGGCCGTCTCGGTGCTCGGCTGGGCGGCGCGCCCGGTCACCCGCACCGGTGCTCAGCCGGGTGACGGGATCTGGGTGACCGGCATGCTCGGAGGCCCCCGCGCGGCGCTCGAGGCCTGGCGCCGGAACGAGTCTCCCGATCCGCTGGCCCGCTCGGCCTTCGCCCGACCGATGCCGCGGTTGGCCGCGGGGCGCTGGCTCGCCGAGCACGGAGCGCGTGCCATGATCGACCTGAGCGACGGGCTCGGGGCCGACGCCGCACACCTCGCCGCAGCATCCGGTATCGCGATCGCGCTCGAGCTCGAGCGTGTTCCGGTCGCCATGGCGGCGGTTCCCGAGGCCCGTCGTCTCGGGATCCCGGCGGAGCAGTTTGCCGCCGAAAGCGGAGAGGAGTACGAGCTGCTGGTGGCGCTCCCCGAGAGCTTCGATCACGGCCTGGTGCAGGACTTTTGCCACGCGGCGGGCATGGCGCTAACGCGCGTGGGGACGGTGATGCGCGGAGCCGGTGTGTACGCCAGGCTCCGGGGCGTCGATGTCGTGCTCGCCGGCTACGACCACTTCATCCAAGCACCCCGCTGACTGGTCGCAGGTCGTTCTGTACGCTTCCGCGCCGACTCGGCAGTGGTCAACGACCCCACTACCACGACCTCCTCGTTGACGCAGGTCGGGGCGCACGGCTAGGTTGACCGGTTTCCCTAACCTGAGTGGTCATGAGCACGATCATCGAAGTTCACGCCCGCGAGATCCTGGACAGCCGCGGCAATCCGACCGTGGAAACCGATGTCACCCTGTCGAGCGGCGCGCAGGGCCGGGCCGCCGTGCCGAGCGGCGCCTCCACCGGTGAGCACGAGGCGGTCGAGCTCCGCGATGGCGACGCCCGGCGGTACGTCGGGAAGGGCGTCGTCGAGGCGGTGCGCAACGTGAACGAGGTGCTCGGACCGCGGCTCGAGGGCATGTCGGCGGCGGACCAGATCGCCATCGACGCCGAGATGATGGACGCCGACGGCACGCCCAACAAGAGCAAGCTCGGCGCCAACGCCATCCTGAGCGTCTCGCTCGCGGTGGCGCGCGCGGCCGCGCAGGACTGCGGCCTCCCGCTGTACCGCTACCTCGGTGGACCGATGGCGCGGGTGCTGCCGGTGCCGATGATGAACATCCTGAACGGCGGCGCTCACGCGTCGAACAACGTGGACGCCCAGGAGTTCATGGTCGTCCCGATCGGCGCCGAGACCTTCCCGGAGGGGCTTCGGATCGGCGTCGAGGTGTTCCACACGCTCAAGAAGGTGCTCGGCAAGATGGGGCTGTCGACGGCGGTGGGCGACGAAGGCGGGTTCGCGCCCATGCTCCCATCCAACGAGGCGGCGCTCGACGTGGTCATGCAGGCGATCGAAAATGCCGGCTATGAGCCGGGCCGCGACGTGGCCATCGCGCTGGACGTGGCCGCGTCCGAGCTGTACCAGGACGGCGAGTACGTCTTCAAGAAGGGCGACGGCAGCCGCCGCTCGGCGGAGGCGATGGTAGACCTGTACGCCGGATGGGTGGATCGCTACCCGATCGTGAGCATCGAGGACGGGCTGGCCGAGAACGACTGGGCGGGCTGGGCTCTGCTCACCGAGCGACTGCACGAGCGGGTCCAGCTGGTGGGCGACGACCTGTTCGTCACCAACGTCGACCGGCTGGGCCGCGGCATCGAGGAGGGCGTTGGCAACGCCGTGCTGGTCAAGGTCAACCAGATCGGCACGCTCACCGAGACACTGCAGTGCATCGAGCTCGCCAAGGGGAGTGCCTACGGCGTGATCATCTCACACCGCTCCGGCGAGACCGAGGACACCTTCATCGCCGACCTCGCGGTGGCCACCGGGGCAGGGCAGATCAAGACCGGCAGCGCCAGCCGCACCGACCGCACCGCCAAGTACAACCAGCTGCTCCGCATTTCCGAAGAGCTGGGCGACCTGGCGCACTACCCCGGGCGGGACCTGTATCCGCTGTGACCGGTGCCCGCTGGGCCGCGCTGGCCGCGCTCCTGTTCGCGCTCTACTTCGGGATCCAGGGCGGCGAGTACGGGACCACCGACCTGCTGTCGCTCCGGCGTCAGGAGGCGGCGGAGCAGGCGCAGGTGGTCCGGCTCCGGCAGGTGGTCGACTCGCTCACGCGCGAGGCGACGGCCATCGAGCATGACCTTAGAGTGCAGGAGCGGGTGGCGCGGGAGCGGTTCGGGATGATCCGGCGCGGCGAGCTGCTGTATCGGCTGGTACCGCCGGATAGCTCGGCACCGTAGCGGGGTGGTCGGTCCCCAGGCGGCCCAGCCCGGTCGGAAGCCGCTCAGGGTTGCGTTTGATTAGGTGCGCGTTAGAGTTCGCTCGCACTCGAGGCAGGGTAGCTCAGCTGGTTAGAGCACGGCACTCATAATGCCGGGGTCGCGGGTTCGAGTCCCGCCCCTGCTATCTTCGAAGCCTCGCACTCAGAATGAGTTGCGGGGCTTTCTTCATCTACTTTCTCGCTGGTTTGCCGCCCGAGGCTGGCATGGCTACTTCTGCCTACTTGCCGAGCAAACCGGCCTTGGTAGAATAAGCCATATCACCAAAGCTGTTCAAGCAAACGACCGAGGGCCGCCCGTTGCCCCGACAGACTCCTGAGCCGCATTTCTCCGAATCGCTCGACCGTGAGGCTGCGCGCGAAGCCGCCGAACGCCGTCGAGAGGACGCGGAGCTCGCCCGTAGGCAATTTGAGGAAGGTCGTCAGATTCAGGAGAACTTGCGCCAGCGGAGCGAGCGGTCCCGAGTCGAGGACGAGGATGCGCGATCCGACGCCGAGCATCTGAGGGACGTCCAGGAGCAGACTCGGGAAGTGGGCGAGCAGGCCCGTGACCTGGCCGAGACGCTCCGGGCCACGGCCGAGGAGGCGCGGGCCGCTGCGGCGGACGCTCGGAATGTGCTGGCGGAGTTGAAGGCCCTTGCGGCTCGTGTGAGGTCAGCGACCGAGCGGCAGGAAGAGGTGGTCGGTAGGCTGGAGCGTCGAATCGGTGAGATCGAAGGGAACGGAGGCAGCCGCACCGAGTAGGCTCGGATGGCCATCACCAACGGGAAGGCCAAAGCCCATTCTGCAGAGTATCTCAGACCGTGACCCCCAACCAAACCAACCGCCAATACGCTGGCCTGGAGATCACCCACGGCGCATGCCCGGCATGTGAGACCCGAGTGCTCGCGGTCGAGTCCGCGTCCGGTCCTGGCACCAGGCCGGGCGACATGTGAGAAGTGGTCTCCATAAAAGCATCGCAGCTACAGCGAGTTACGGTGCTTCCTTCATCCAGGTTGTGAGCCTTGTCGCTCCCGCGCCCTCCCTCAGTTTCATGCCGTGCATCAAATCTGGGCTATACCGTTTCCGCTCGCGCGCTGCGCGGCCAGGGCGCTCCGCCATGCCGATGGTAGAATCAAGCGATGCCGCCGAGACACCCCGGTAAAACCACCATTCTCGTGGTCGATGACGACGCGATGATGCGGACGCTTGTCGGCCGCACGCTGCGAAGCGAAGGGTATCAGGTCTGGACCGCATCCGGCGTTCCCGATGCACGCCAGGTGCTGAGCCGGATCCCCGGTGCGCTCGACCTCGTTCTCAGCGACGTGGCGATGCCCGGCGGGATGGGCCCGCAGCTCGTCGCGGATATCCGCCAGGCGCATCCGCACGTCCGGCTCCTCTACATGTCGAGCTACTCCCGCAAGGAACTGCTCGGGCACGGCATCGACCTGGGTAGGGACGATCTGCTCGGCAAGCCGTTCATGCCCGCCGAGCTCATCGCGCGCGTGCGGGTCACCCTCGGCTAGACGATCCGTCCGGCTAGGCGATCCGTTCCGGCCACGCGAATCCTCCTGCACGAGACATCGGCCGGCGGCTGCGAGGTCGGGCCATTTTGCCCGATTGACGCGGGCGATCCCCGGCCTATCTTCAGCCTCCCATAGCCCCTGTCTGTCACCTGGTCGTACCAATGCGTGCACCATCCTCCCTGACGTGTCCTCAGTGCGGCTTTCCAGCGCCACCCGACGCCCGCATTTGTTCGCTCTGCAGCGCGCTCCTTCATCCGGTCAACCTTCGCCGGGTGGCACTGTGGGCCGTGGTGCTGGTGGAGTATCTCGTCGTCGCGAACGTGCTGATCACCCACTGACACATCGGGCCCGCCCAGCACCCGCGTAGCGCAAGCGGCCTGGTGTCGGTACAATCCGTCACATGCCGTTTCCATATCTGGACTCCCACTCGGGGCGCGCCCTTCGGGCGGCCGTGTGCCGTACCGCCGCTGCCGCCGCGTTGGCGGGGTGCGC
>DATEJD010000013.1:0-13131 GCA_035278325.1 Gemmatimonadales bacterium
GCGAGCGCGCTCACGGGCCAGCGGGTGCGCCGCATCCTGGAGCTGATCCTGGAGGTGGCGGAGGAGCGCGAGCGCCGGGTCCCCACCGCCGAGGTGAATCGGGTGCTGGCCACGCTGCTCGAGCGCAACGCGCCGCCCCAGAAGCCGGGTGAGGAGGTCAAGCTGCTCTATGCGTCGCAGATCGCGGTCGCGCCGCCCACCTTCGCGATCGTGAGCAACCGGCCCGACGACGTGCCCGACGCCTATCAGCGCTACCTCGCGCACGGCTTCCGCGAGGCGTGGCCGTTCGCCGGCTCTCCGCTCCGACTCCGTTTCACCGCGCGCGGATCGAAGCGGTGACCGCCGCCCCGTGGCTCGTCGCCTCCTACCTGCTCGGCGCGATCCCGACGAGCTATCTGGCGGGGCGGCTGTTCCGGGGCATTGATCTGAGAGAGCACGGAAGCCGGAACCTCGGCGCCACCAACCTGTACCGCGTGCTGGGCTGGCGCTACGCGATCCCGGTCGGCCTGTTCGATGCCGCGAAGGGCTTGATCCCGGTGGCGGTGTTCGCGCCCAGGGTCTCGTCGTCGGACCTGTTCGCGCTGGTGTGTGGGCTCACGGCGGTGGTGGGCCACGCGTTCTCCGTGTTCGTCCGATTCAAGGGAGGCAAAGGCGTGGCCACGGCCGCCGGCGTCATGCTAGGCCTGGCACCGATCGCGCTGGCGGTCGCGACGGCCGTGTGGATCGTGCTGGTGTTCACCACCGGCTACGTCTCGCTCGGCAGCATCGCGGCCGCGGCGGTGTTTCCGGTCGCGGTGATCCTGTTCGATCCGCCGGCCGAGCCGGGCATGCTGTGGCTCGACGTGGCCGTGGCGGCGGCCATCATCTGGCTTCACCGCGCCAATATTCAGCGACTGCTCAAGGGGACCGAGAACCGCTTCGGTCGCCGCACGGCGTGAGCGCCATCGCGGTTCTGGGCGCCGGGAGCTGGGGCACTACGCTCGGCAACCTGCTCGCGGCCAAAGGCCAGACCGTGCGCCTGTGGGCGTACGAGGCCGAGGTGGTGGAGGCGGTCAACCGGACCCACGAGAATCCCCTGTTTCTCCCGGGGGTTCCGTTGTGCGCTTCGCTCCGAGCATACGGGGACGCGGTCGAGGCGGTGCGCGGCGCGCGGGTCGTTGTCTCGGCATCACCGAGCCACGCGGTGCGTGCCGTGATCCGCGGGGTCGCGGGCGAGCTGGCGCCGGAGACGCTGGTGGTGAGCGCCACCAAGGGCATCGAGACGGACACCCTCGCGCTGATGTCGCAGGTGTTCGCCGAGTGCGTGCCCCCGGCGCTCTTCGTGGCGCTGTCGGGTCCGAGCTTCGCGATCGAGGTGGCGCAGGGCCAGCCGACGGCAGTGGTGGCGGCCGCAACGGACGAGCGCGCCGCACTCGCGGTGCAGCAGCTCTTCGCCACCTCCGCGTTCCGGGTCTACTCGGGCAGCGACGTCGTGGGCGTGGAGCTCGCCGGCGCTCTCAAGAACGTGATCGCGGTGGCGGCGGGGATGCTCGAGGGGCTGGGCCTGGGCCACAATCCGCGGGCCGCCCTCATTACCCGCGGGCTGGCGGAGATCACCCGGCTGGGCATCGTGATGGGCGCCGACCCGCTCACCTTCGCCGGCCTCGCGGGCATGGGCGACCTGGTGCTCACCACCACCGGCAGCCTGAGCCGGAATCGCCAGCTCGGCCTGGCGGTGGCGCGGGGGGAGACGCTGGAGCATCATCGGACCACGCACCGCACGGTGGCGGAGGGTGCCAACGCCTCGCGGGCCGGCGTCGCGCTGGGCCGGCGCCACGGCGTGGAGCTGCCGATCATTCAGAAGGTCAGCGAGATCCTGTTCGAGGGAAAGCCGGCGCGGGATGCCGTGCCCGAGCTCATGGGACGTGAACTCAAGGCGGAGCAGTGGCGATGACCACCACGACGCGGCCGGTGCAGGAGTTTTACTCCATCGGTGAGGTGTGCGCCCTCACCGATCTCAAGCCCCACGTATTGCGCTACTGGGAGAGCCAGTTCCGGTTTCTCAACCCGGCCAAGAACCGCTCCGGCAACCGGGTGTACAAGAGCCGCGAAGTCGAGCTCATCATGCTGGTGAAGCACCTGCTCTACACCGAGAAGTTCACCATCGACGGCGCGCGGCAGCGCATCGACCAGTATCGCCGCACCGGCGAGCTCCGGGCCTCCGCGCGCAAGGCCTTCGAAGCCGAGCTCGCGACCGAGGTCCGGGCGGCCATCGAGGAAGTGGTCAAGATCCTCGACGGCCGCACGGACGGGCCGCGCGGATGAACATTCTCGTCACCAACGACGACGGCATTCTCGCACCAGGCCTGGCACTCCTGGCCGACGCGTGCCGCGCGGTCGGTACGGTCACGGTGGTGGCCCCCGACCGGGAGCAGAGCGGCACGTCCCATTCGCTCACGCTGCATCGTCCGCTCCGCCCCACCCGCCGCCCCGACGGGGCCTGGCAGGTGGACGGCACCCCGACCGACTGCGTCATGCTCGCGATCCAGGCGCTCATGCCCGAGCGGCCCGATTTCGTGTTCTCGGGCGTGAACCACGGCCCCAACATGGGTGAGGACGTGCTCTACTCGGGCACTGTGTCCGCGGCGATGGAGGCCGTCACGCTGGGCGTACCGGGCATCGGGATCTCGTTCGTCGGCGGCACCCAGCCCGAGATCATGAGCACCTATCGCGACGCGCTGGTGCACCTGGTCCGCCAGATCACCAGCGTGCCCGCCTTTCCCGAGCAGACCCTGCTCAATGTCAACCTGCCGCGGGTTCCCGCCTCCGAGGTGCTCGGGATCCAGGTGACCAAGCTCGGCAGCCGCTATTTTTCCGACTCGCTCACCCGGATGAAGGACCCGTGGGGACGCGAGATCTACTGGATCGGCGGCGGCACCATCACCTGGACCGGCACCGAGAACTCGGACCACCTCGCCGTCGCCGAAGGCTACGTCTCCATCACGCCGCTTCACATGGACCTCACGAACTACGCGCTGCTGGAGACGGTCAAGGGATGGTCGCTGGAGGGATGAGGGACGGCGACAGCTACGGCGGCTACCGCGCCCGCCTGGTCGAAACACTCCAGCAGAAAGGCATCCGGGACCTCGCCGTGCTGCGGGCGATCGGCACGGTCCCGCGGCACCTGTTCGTGCCCGAGAGCGTGCGTCACCGCGCCTACGAGGACGTGGCGCTGCCCATCGGCGGCGGCCAGACCATCTCGCAACCGTGGGTGCAGGCCCGCTACCTCGAGCTCGCGGCCCTGACCGGGCGCGAGCGGGTGCTGGAGGTCGGGGCCGGCTCGGGATATCAGACGGCGCTGCTGGCGCAGCTGGCCGATGCGGTCTTCGCCGTGGAGCGGCTGCCCGCGCTGGCCCAGAGTGCCCGCGCCGCCCTGGAAGCGGCCGGGGTTCGGAACGTCACCGTCCTGGTGGGCGACGGCACCCTCGGCTGGCGGCCGTTCGCGCCCTACGACGCCATCCTGGTCGCGGCCGCGTCACCCGAGATTCCGGCGCCGCTGGTGGAGCAGCTCGCGCCCGGCGGCCGGCTGGTGATCCCGCTGGGCGACCGCCAGAACCAGGTCCTCACCATGGCCCGTCGGGTCGGCGATCAGCTGCAGATCAGCACCGTTGCCGACGTGCGCTTCGTCCCTCTCCTCGGCCAGTTCGGCTTCACCTCGTGAGCGTCTCATGCTGACGTCGTTCTTCCATTGGCTGGCCGACAGTGTTCTCGCCCTCGGGTATCCCGGCATCGTCGTGCTGATGGCCATCGAGTCGTCGGTGCTGCCGCTGCCCAGCGAGCTGGTCATGCCGCCGGCGGGCTATCTCGTGTCCAAGGGGCACATGAACGCGGCGGTGGCGGTCGCGGCCGGGACGCTGGGCAGCGTGCTGGGGGCGCTGCTCAACTATCTGCTGGCCGTGGTCGTCGGCGAGCCGGTGCTCCGGCGATACGGCAAGTTCGTGCTGATCTCGGAGCGATCGCTGGATCGGACCGAGGCCTTCTTCCGGCGGCACGGCGAGATCAGCACCTTCATCGGGCGGCTGCTGCCGGTGATCCGGCACCTGATCTCGATCCCGGCCGGCATGTCGCGCATGGCGCTGGCGCGGTTCGTGGCCTTCACCGCGCTCGGCGCCGGGCTCTGGTGCGGCATCCTCACGTACCTCGGCTGGCTGATCGGCCGCCACGGGGGCGACGTGGCGCGGGCCATCGGCCCGTACGTGCATCGGACCCTGATGCTCTACGTCCTTCCGGGCGCTGTGCTGCTGGTGGCCATCTACGTGTGGTGGCGGCGGAGAACGCCGAGCGCATGACCTGCCGCTTTACCGTGGCCGGACGGGTCCAGGGGGTGGGCTTTCGCTGGTTCGTGGCCCGCCACGCGCGGAGCCTCGGCGTGTCGGGATACGCCCGCAACCTGCACGACGGCCGGGTCGAAGTCGTGGCCACGGGGGACGAGGCGGCGCTGGCCCGCCTGGAGGAGCTGCTCCGGACCGGACCGGCCAATGCGCACGTGACCAGCCTGGAGCGCGCCGACCACACCAACGACCCACAGGTCCCCACCAGGAGCTTCGACATCCGATGACGCTCGTGACCCCGCTCGCGCGCCACGTGCTCGACACGCTGCGGCCGATCCCCAACTACCCGAAGCCGGGCATCATCTTTCAGGACATCACCCCGGTCCTGCGCGACGGCCGGCTGCTCCGCGCGGTGGTCGAGGACATGGCGGCTCCGTTCGCCGGCAGCGACGTGACCCACGTGGTCGGCATCGAAGCCCGCGGCTTCATCCTGGGCGGCGCGGTGGCCACCAGCCTCGGCGCTGGATTCGTCCCGGCCCGGAAGCCGGGCAAGCTGCCCTGGGAGCGGGTGACCGAGACCTATGAGCTGGAGTACGGCAAGGACGCGCTGGAGGCGCACCGGGACGGGCTGCCGGCGCCGGCTCGGGTGCTCATCGTCGACGACGTGCTCGCGACCGGCGGCACGGCCCGCGCCGCGGGGCAGCTGGCGCGGGGGCTCGGGGCGGAGCTGGTCGGCTGGACCTTCCTGCTCGAGATCTCCGGCCTGGGTGGCGCCGAGAAGCTCACCGGGGCACCGACCCACGTGGTGGCCCGCCGCTGAAGCGAGGGTTGGGCTTTCGCCCGCTGGTCCAAGGGGTTACCATACCGGCCGCACTTCGGCCCGGCGGCGGCCGCGGGGACCTCACAGGGTACGTGAAGTCCAACGGGTAAGGTATTTTCCGGCAAGGCCCGGCCCCCGTAGCTCAGATGGATAGAGCAGCAGTTTCCTAAACTGTTGGCCGCGTGTTCGAGTCACGCCGGGGGCACTGGCAGGGCAGGGGCAGGACCACCTTCGAGATGGATGGACATGGCAACGACCGTACAGCCCACCACCCCCCGTCAACGCACCACTCCGCCGCCGGCCGGCACGCCGTGGTACCGCGACCGGAACCGGCAGCTCATCGCGATCGGGGCCGCGGTGCTCGCCGCCGCGCTCATCGCCTGGTTCGTGTTCACGAGCAACCGGCGGAAGGAAGAGTTCGCGGCGCGGAGCCTCAATCAGGCCCGGGCGGCCGCGGAGGCGGGGAACCTCCCGCTGGCATCGAGCGAGCTCCAGAAGCTGATCCAGACCTACAAGGGCACCGACGCCGCCAGCGAGGCTGTCATCACGCTGAACCAGGTCCGGATGGTGAACGGGCAGAGCGAGCTCGCGGCCGTCGGGCTGCGGGACTTTCTGTCCACCAAGCCGGATCCCAAGTTCGCGGCACCCGCGTACGGGCTGCTCGGCGCCGCGATGGAAAATTCCCAGAAGTGGGTCGACGCGGGCGACGCGTTCTCGAATGCCTCCAAGGCGGCCGATCTCGAGTATCTCAAGGCGAGGTATCTGATCGACGCGGGGCGGGCCTATCATGAAGGCTCGAGGAACCAGCAGGCCATCGCCGCCTACCGCGAGGTGGTTCAGCAGTACCCCAAGTCATCCAGCTTCACGGAGGCCCAGGTGCGGCTGGCGGAGCTGACCGGCGGCAAGATGTAGGCTTGGCCGATACAAGACCGAGACAGAGATCGCGGCGGGTCAGCCCTCGGCTGGCCCGCTGTCGTTTCAGGCGGGTGATGGCGCACAGCTCGCCCTGAGCGGCATATTGAAGCCGTCCCGCGTGGCCTCCATCGTGGTCCGTTCCATGGGCAGGAACGCCAGCGGGACCCGAGGCACCAATTATCAGAGGAGAGCCGATCATGAGCGCGTCCTGGAAGGCGGTCGCCGTCCTGCTGGTCGCCGCACCGATCCCCCTGCGGAGCGTGGCGGCGCAGACCGGCTTCACCGGCGTGATCACGTTTCTCAGTACCGGATCTTCCGGCAAGCAGGACACCTTCGTCCAGTACACCAAAGGCCGCAAGGTCCGCTTCGATGGGTTCGGCGCAACGCACGGCTCGATGATCGTCGACAACGACGCCAAGGTCATGATGATGGTCGATCCGGACAAGAAGCAATACATGACCATGACCGAAGAGGACGCGAAGCAGATGCAGGCGATGATGGGGCCGATGATGGAGAAGATGAAGCAGCAATCGGCCCAGAAGGGAACCGCCGGCGAGGTCGCCTTCACCAAAACGGGGAAGACCATGACGGTCGCCGGCGTACCGTGCGAGATCTATCGTGGCCAGTATGTGGACGAGGAGGGCGGCAAGAACGAGGGCGAGGCCTGCGTGGCGACCGGGGTCGGCTTCGCGCTCGACGCGCTGACGTTCAACAATCCCATGATCCAGCGTGGCAACGCCGCCTATGACCGGATGCAGCAGTTCCGCGAGCTGGTCGGCGCCAACAAGGGCATCCTCACGGCCAAGAGCTACAAGGACGGCAAGCTCCAGACCGACATGCAGGCCGTCAAGATCGACCGGAAGTCGCTGGGCGACGACGAGTTCGCGCCGCCGCCAGGCTACAAGGAAATCCGGATGGCCGACATGATGATGCAGGCGCACAACGCGATGAAGGGCATGCAGGATAAGGGGAATGCCCAGCGCGGTGCGCCGGATAGCCAGCAGGATCGGGGGCAGAACAAGTAGTGGCTCGGGGCCCCGGTTCAGGGCTGAGATCTGCCGTTTTCACCACGGAAGCACGGAAGACAAGGAAGGACTCCGTGCCGCTTCAGGTCTCGTCTCAGTCCGCGCGCGAAGAGCTTCTTTAAAGGTTTTTTGGGGTGGGGGGCACCCCAAAATCCCTGCAGCGAGGCCTGGCTTTGGGCGCGGAACTCGAGGAGGCTGGGCTGGCCGGGAGTCCTTCCGTGTCTTCCGTGGTTCCGTGGTGAACAGCCTTGCCAGCTCGCCCCGTCATGGCGTCAGACTAGGGACGCGAACGATGCGGTGTGGGTGTCTGGATGGTCACAAGTAACGACGTATAAGATATATTATGTTAAGTAGACCTGGGGATAACTGTGGAGAACTGTGGAGTAATCCACCCCGCTTCGCAGCGGACCCGGCAAGGCGCGCTGGACCCACCAGGGGCCACGGCTGTAACAGATTGCTGTATGCTGACTTGAGAATGGAGCTGAGTCCGACAAAATCGGTGGCCTGCGCAAGGCCTTCACCCCTCCCAGACCGCCCGAAACACCAGCTTCCCCTGCCCACCCAGCCAGACCTCGGAGGCCTGCCGCCCCCGGAGCTCGGCCCGAACCAGCAGCTCCTCGCCGCCGCGGCTGGTGAACCTCGCCGGGAGGGCCCCGGCCCCCCGGGCAGCCACGGCGACGCCGGATGCCACCGTCCCAGTGCCGCAGGCCAGCGTCTCGCCCTCCACGCCCCGCTCGTAGGTTCGTATGCGCCAGGGCTCGCCCGGCCGAGCCGGCTCCGCCACGAAATTGACGTTGGCTCCCGCGGCGCCCAGCCGAGCGTCGTACCGGAGGGTTCGGCCGCGGCCTACGAGGTCGATGCCTTCGATGTCATCGACCCCGATGACGAGGTGCGGGACGCCTACCGTCGCGAACGCCATCCACCGCTCCCCCGGGACCCGCTCGAACTCCGGCAGCGCCGCCGCGAGCTCGAAGTCCGGTAGCCGGATCTCGGCTCGGTCGCTGCCGGGCAGGCTCCGGGCCCGCACCACGCCAGCATCGGTCAGGAGACGCATCTCGCCGGGCTCGACCAGCTCCAGAAATACCGCCAGCCGGGCGCTGCAGAGCGCGGCGTTGCCGCACATGGCCGCCCGCGAGCCGTCCGAGTTCCAGTAGTCCATGCGTACGGAATCCGGCGTCTCGGGCGACAGGACCACCAGCCCGTCGCCCCCTACGCCGGTGCGCCGATCGCACAGCCGGACGATTCGCGCCGGCGTCCATTCCGTGGGGTCGGTGGCCCGGCCGTCGAGCACGACGAAGTCGTTCCCCGACCCCGTCATCTTGTAGACGATCGTGCCTCTCACAGACGCCCCGTGATGGATTGGAGCCGGAGCCACCACACCATCCAGATCGCCTCGCGGACGATGCGCTTGTTCATCTTGCTCTGGCCCTCGACACGATCGGTGAACACGATCGGAATCTCCAGCAGGCGGAATCCCTTTTTCCAGGCCCGGAAGCTCATCTCGATCTGGAAGGAATAGCCGTTCGAGCGGACCCGGTCGAGGTCGATGGCCTCGAGCACCTGCCGGCGGAAGCACTTGAAACCACCGGTCGAGTCGGTGATGGGGAGGCCCGTGATCCGGCGGGCGTATTCATTCGCTCCGACCGACAGGAGCAGGCGGCTGATGGGCCAGTTGATGACGTTGACGCCGGCCGCATAGCGCGAGCCCAGCACCAGGTCCGCATGCTCGATGGCGCGCAGGAAATCCGGGAGGAACTTGGGATCGTGGCTGAAATCCGCGTCCATCTCGAAGATCAGGTCGTAGCCCTGGTCGAGCGCCCACCGGAACCCCGCCAGGTAGGCCTTCCCCAACCCCGCCTTGCCCGGCCGATGCAGCACGTGGATTCGCGGATCCGCGGCCGCGAGCTCGTCGGCCAGCTGCCCGGTTCCGTCCGGCGAGTTGTCGTCCACCACCAGCACCTCGAGCCGCGGATCCTGCTGCAGGATCTGCGGCACGATGAGCGGGAGATTGATCCGCTCGTTGTAGGTCGGGATCACGACGAGCGCGCGCTCAGCCATCGGCGGCGCTCCGCCACCGCTGCCAGCGCGGCACGGCGAACAGGGCCAGCGTGACCAGGAGCGCCACGGCCGTCACCAGCTTCCCCAGCGGATACGAGCTCGACTCGAACCACAGCCGAACTTCGCGGGCACCGGGCGGGAGCACGACGCTGAGTAGCGTGTAGTCCGCCCGGTGAACGGCGGCCGGCTGGCCGTCCACGGTGGCGTGCCAGTCGGGATACCAGTTCTCGCCAATCACGAGATAGGTCGGCGCGGAGGCCGAGCCGGACAGCGTGACCCGCATCTCCCCCGGCGCCCACGACGCCACGGTCGCGGTAACGGGGGCCGGCTCGGGAAGCTGGCCGGGGCGGATCTTCTCGGGCGAGAGGCTCGCCGTGTCGCTGTACAGCGCGAGCCGGTCGTAGGGAAAACGCTGATCGAGCACGGTCGGGATGATCTGATCCTCGGCCAGCTTGGCGGCGCCGGCCATGACGCGCGCGTAGGCGGGCACGGTATCGCGCTCGTACAAGACCGCCGGTGCGCCGGGCGTCGTTGGGACGGGCCCCAGGATCTGATGGAAGCCCGGCACCGGCTGGGCCTGGGGCAAGAGCAGGAATCGTACGGCGAGGAGGTCGAGCAGGTTGGGATTGCCCGCGTAGCGCCACTGCCCCTTTCCGCCCAGCAGCTCATCGTAGAACCGGATCTCGTTGCCGTGATAGCCCAGCACCGTCTGGATGTCGTGGGCCATCAGGTACGAGCCCTGGTAGACCCCCGCGTCGAGCACGCGATACGGCTTGGGCACGGCGCGGAGCCGGCTGGTCACGGCATCGTCGGCGAAGGTCACCGAGGCCGGATCCCGAAAATCGAAGAACAGCCGGTCCACGCTCCACAAGTCGCCCACGACCGCCACGGCGAGGCCCGCGGCGGCCGCCGCGCCCATGAGGCGCCCGCTCCAGACCGCCCACAGAATCCCGCCACCCAGCAGGACGACGACGAGCAGCCGCAGCGCACCGCCCTGCAGCGCGTCGGCGTTGGCCGTCACGCGCGCGGCCTGCTCGGCGCTGGCGAGCACGGTGGCCACCGCCTGGAGCACCCCGGCGGCGCCCAGCAGCGCGAGCCCGCCGAGCACCGCGAGCGGCGCGACCAGCGAGCGGAGCGGCACCTCCCTCCTGAGCAGGCGGTCGGTGCCGAAGGCGGCATAGACGGTGATCGGCAATGCGACGAGGAAGAACGCCATGCCCGCGGCCCGCACCTTCTTCATCATGGGCATGAGCTCGTACCAGGCGTAGTAGAAGGGCGTGTACCCGCCGAACGAGACCAGCAGGAAGAGGAGCGCGATCGCTCCGAAGGCCTGCACCAGCCGGCGCCGGCTCCGGTCGGTGACGCCGAGCCACGCCAGCACCACCACCACGGCGCCCAGGTACTCGGTGTGCAGCTTGAAGAAGTTGCGTCCCCAGTAGTGGTCCAGCACGCCGTTGAACTGGGGCAACACCGTGGTGACGATCTCCTCGGGCGGCATCGAAAACAGGACGGCGTAGTCCCAGCCGGTGCTGGGACCCCCGGCGCCGCGCGGCGAGAACGGGATGTACTCCAGGAACGGAACGATCTGGATGGCAGCGATGCCGAGGCCCAGCAGGACGGCGCCGAACGCCTTGCCGAGCTCGAGCGGCCAGCGGAGGCCCGCCGGACGCGCGGGGTCGAAGAAGACCAGGTAGATCGTCCAGAGGCCGCACGCAACGAGCAGATAGTAGGTCATCTGGTAGTGCGGGCTCACCATGCTGAGCCCTACCACGAGGGCGAGTCCGGCATACCCGCCGGTGCGCCGGTCACGAATCGCGCGAAGCAAGGCGAGGAAGGCGAGCGGCGCCAGCGCCGAGACGAACAGCTTGCCGTCGTGCCCCGGCCGCACCAGCGAGGCGACGATGCCGGTGAGCTCGTAGGCCAGCCCCCCGGTGACGGCGGCGGTCCAGCCCACCCCCAAGGCCCGGACCAGCGCGTACAGGCTCACACCGGCCAGGACGATGTGGGCAAAGAATCCCACGTTCATGGCCGTCTCGATCGGCAGGAACCAGCGCAGCCACGCCGTGGGATAGAAGATGTCGCCGTGCATCGCGGCGATGAACGGCAGGCCGCCGAAGAGGTAGGGATTCCATTGGGGGATATGGTGCGTGGCCCGGAACATCTCGGCGCCGAACAAGCGGAACCCATATCCGGTGACGTACTGATCGTCGCCCAGCAGCCAGCCCCCCGCGAGCATGGGCCAGCACAGCGTGAGCGCCGCCAGCAGAAACACGACCAGCGCCACCAGGGCCGGGCGGCGCGGCTCGAACGGCGGGACCGTGGCGGACTCAGGGTGCGACACGCGCTCTCCCCTGCGGCAGTATCAGGAACGGGACCGCGGCCCCGAGCTCCGTCAGCGTGAGCAGCAGGCGCGAGGCGACGGCCAGCGCCGTCGCGGCGCCGATGCCCAGCGGACCCTGCAGCATGAGAATGAACAGCCCCTCGCGCACCCCGATGCCCCCCGGCGCGAACAACGCGAGGAATCCGGCGAGGTACGACGCGGTGAACACCGCCACGGCGAGCGCGGGACGGAGCCCCACGGACGGCAGGAGTCCCCGTGCCAGCAGCCACAGCGCCGCGCCGTACCCGATCCATGCCAGCGCGTTGGCGACGATCCCGACCGCGATGCCGCCGACCGGCGGGGCGCCGCGATGATCGGCGCCGGGGGCCGTGAGCTGGAGCAGTCGGCGGAGCACGGGTGGCCAGAGCAGCAGCGCCACGCCGAGCACCGACGCCAACACGAGCAGCAGCAGCACCGCCTGCGCACCGGGGTGCGCGGCCTCGATGGCGCGCCGGCCCGTGAGCCCCGCGATGGCGGCCCCGGTGCCGATGGCGAGCACCTGGAGCACCACCGCGGATCCGGTGGCCGCCCAGGGCGCCACGCCGGCCCGCTGCGCCATCAGCGCCATGCCCGCCACCGCCCATACCTTCCCCGGCAGATACTTGCCGAGACTCGAGACGGTCCAGATCCGCGCCGCACCCCACCCGTCCAGCCGCTGGCCCCATCCGGCGAGCATGACCCGCCAGGCCACGATCAAGATGACGTACATCGACCAGACCAGCAGCGCGCTCAGCGCCAGCCATCCGGGGCCGATCCGGAAGTCGAGCGGCTGAGACCGGAGCGCCTCCCAGTTGTTGATCAAGCTCCGCGCCGCGAAGCCGACGATCGCGAGGCCGACCACCCATTGCGCCAGGCGGAGCCAGCGGGGACGCTCGGAACTACGCACCCAGGGCCTCTCGATACCAGCCTTCGCACAGCTCGGCGACGTGGTCCGGTGAGAGCCGGGCCCGCCAGGATTCTCCCACCAGCCGCGCGACGGACAGCCGCTCCGGGTCCTGGATCAGGTCCAGGGCGGCATCACTCAGGGCCTCGGCGGAGGGGAGCGTAAGCCGGCCCGCGCCGCTCTCGGGCACGACGTCGAGCACGCCGCCACCGTCCCAGCACGCGACCACCGGCACGCCGACCATCAGGGCTTCCGCGGCCGCGAGGCCAAAGCCTTCGCCCTGGGCCGGGAACAGCATGAGATCCGCGGTGGCGAGGTAGCCGATCACGTCGGCGGGCGGGACCGCGCCTACGAAGCGCACGAAGGCGCGAATGCCGAGCCGCTCGACCTGGCGCTCCAGCCGCTCGCGCTCGGGGCCGTCGCCCACGATCGTGAGCGGCAGATCATGGCCGCACGACGCGAGGAACGCCGTTGTCTCGATCGCGAGGTTGATCCGCTTCTGCGCCGTGAGGCGCGCCACGACGATGGTGCCGCCGCCGCCGGTGGTCCAGGGCCACGTCTCGCTCGCCACCGGCATCGGATGGATCTGCGACGGCGCCACGTGGCGCCCGGTGGCGGTCTGCACCCAGCCGGCCAGCTCGCGCGAGACGGCCGTCACCACCCTGGCGCGCTCGAACACCGGCCGGGCCAGCCGCCGGGCGAGCCGCGAGCGCCGGAGCATCGCGGCATCGGTGCCGTGG
>DATEJD010000014.1:0-9270 GCA_035278325.1 Gemmatimonadales bacterium
CGCCGCCATGCTCGACCTGGGCGTCGTGGTGATCAGCCTCGCCCTGGCCGCGCTCGTGTGGTGGCTCGTGCGCCCGGCAAGGGCACCGTGACCGCCGGCACGCGTCCGCGGATCTACATCAAGCGGTTGGTCATCCCGCCCGATGCGATGGACCGTCAAGGCCACGTCAACAACCTGGCATACGTCGCCTGGATGCAGGACGTGGCCATCGAGCACTCGACCGCGGCAGGGTGGCCCATGGAGCGCTATCTCGCGCTCGGCGCGGGCTGGGTGGTGCGCTCGCACTTCGTGGAGTATCTCCGGCCGGCCGTGGCGGGGCAGCGGATGGCCATCTACACCTGGGTCCCCGAGTTTACCCAGCGCTCGACCCCGCGACGTTATTTCTTCGTGCGCGAGGACGACCGGCAGCTCGTCGCCCGCGCCGAGACACGCTGGGTGTTCGTTGACCTGGCCAGCGGGCGGCGCCGTCCGCTGCCCGACGACCTGCTGGCCGCATTCGTGAGTGTGCCCGACGAGGCGGAAGTACGCCGCCTCGCGGGCGTGGAACCGTAGACCTCGGGAAGCCCATGGATCTCACGCCTCGCACCCTCGAAGGGCCCAACGTACGGCTGGAGCCGCTCACCGAGGACCACCTCGACGGACTGTGCGATGCCGGGCTCGACCCCGAGCTTTGGAGGCTCACCGTCAACCGCATTCGCACCCGCGCCGACATGGCGCGATACCTCGCGGAGGCGCTGGCGGAGCAGCGGGCAGGCACCGCGCTGCCGTTTGCCACGGTCTGGCGGGACTCGGGCCGCGTCATCGGCAGCACCCGGTTCGGCAACGCCAGCCCGCCCAACCGGCGCGTGGAGATCGGGTGGACCTGGCTGGCCCGGGCCTGGCAGCGCACGGGTGCCAATACTGAGGCGAAATACCTCATGCTGCGGCACGCGTTCGACCAGTGGGGCTGCATCCGGGTCGAGCTCAAGACCAGCGCGCTCAACCAGCGGTCGCGCGCGGCCATCCTTCGGATCGGCGCCCGCGAGGAGGGCATCCTGCGGCACCACATGATCAACGAGGACGGGTCGCTGCGCGATTCGGTGTTCTTCTCGCTCCTGGCCGAGGAGTGGCCCGAGGCCCGTCGGCGGCTGGAAGGGATGCTCGCCGCGCACGGTGTGCGGGTCGCGGAGGTCGGGTGAGCGCGCTCCGCCGAGTGTGCGTGTTCTGCGGCTCCAATGCCGGCCACAGCCCGTCCTATCGTCGCCTGGCCGACGAGCTGGGCCGCACGCTGGCCCGGCGCGGAGTCGGCCTGGTATACGGCGGCGGCCGGGTCGGCCTCATGGGCGCGGTGGCGGACGGCGCGCTCTCCGCCGGCGGCGAGGTCATCGGCGTCATTCCGCAGGCGCTCATGGACCGCGAGATCGGCCACCGCGGACTCAACGAGCTCCGGATCGTCGGCTCGATGCACGAGCGCAAGGCGCTCATGGCCGAGCTGGCCGACGGGTTCATCGCGTTGCCCGGCGGGATCGGGACGCTCGAGGAGCTGTTCGAGGTCTGGAGCTGGGCCCAGCTCGGCCTGCACGCCAAGCCATGCGGCCTGCTCGACAGCGACGGGTTCTTCGGGCCGCTGGTGGGCTTTCTCGATCACCTGGTGCGGACCGGCTTCGTGCAGCCGCAGTATCGAGCCATGCTGCACGCGGCGGAATCGCCCGAGGAGCTGCTGGGCGCGTTCGCCGCCTACCAGGCGCCGCTGGTGGCCCGGTGGGTCGGGCCGGCGCAGGCGTGACGGCCACGTTGGTCCGGCAGGAGCCGGTGGCCGGCGTGACGGCCCGGGGTGGACGGCAGGCTCCATCGGGGATGGAGTCAATTGAAGGCGGAACGGGAGGCCAACGAAGATGGATGAAACGATGACGTCGACCACCTTCACGCTGGACGGCTACCGTATCGTGCAGTCACTCGGTGTGGTGCGGGGCGTGACCGTCCGCTCCCGCTCGCTGTTCGGCGCCATCGGCGCGCGGGTCGAGACCATGTTCGGCGGCCACATCTCGATGCTCACTACCCTCTGCGAGCGGGCCCGCTCCGACGCGTTCGACATCCTGCTGGCCCACGCGCAGCGCCGCGGGGCCAACGCGGTGGTCGGCATCCGGTACGATGCCACCGAGATCATGGCCGGCGTGACCGAAGTCCTCTGCTACGGCACGGCCGTGGTCGTGGAGCCGGCCGAGGCGGGGAGCTAGCCCGGCGTCAGTGCCTGGGCGACTTGCGTGATCTGCGCGGTCGATCACATTTCGCGCGGCTTCCCTGGCCGGTCTTCGATCACCTTCCGGAGTCACATCTACCATGTCCTTGTCCTTGCTGATCTTCCTTCGCCTCCTGCACATCGTGCTCGGCGTCTTCTGGGTGGGCGCTGTCGCGTTCATCGCGTTCATGCTGGTACCGACGGTTCGGGACAGCGGTCCGGCCGGCGGCGCGGTCATGCAGCGACTCATGACTCGCGGGGTGAACCTCTGGCTCATGGCGGCGAGCATCCTCACGGTGCTCTCGGGCCTGGCGCTCTACTGGCACAACAGCGCCGGCTTCAGCTCCACCGAGTGGCTCGCGTCGGGCCCGGGGCGCACCTTCGGCCTGGGTGCGGTCCTCGCGTTCATCGGCATCGCGATCGGCATGGGAGTGAACAGCCGGGCCGCCAAGCAGCTGGGCGCGGTCATGGGGAGCGTTCAGGCCGCGGGCCGGCCGCCATCGCCCGACGAGGCCGCCACCATCGAGCGGCTGCAGGACCGGCTGGCCAAAGGCGGGGTGGCCGCGGCGGTGCTGCTCCTGCTGGCCGCCGCCGCCATGGCAGTCGCGCGCTACACCTGACCGGCGGCCCCGCACGGGGCTTCGCGGTCTCTTGCCTCGTGCACCGCGCGCCTGCACCTTGCACCGGACTCGGCACCATGGAGAGGCAGGCATGCCGCACCTGAGCGACGTCCGCGCGCTCACGCTCGACGCCGCGAAGGCGATGGCCGCGGCGGCGGAGCGCTTCGCTGGCGAGCGGGGCTGGACCGTGGCGGTCGCAGTGGTCGATGCGGCAGGCGGCCTGATGCTGTTTCACGGCCTCGATGGTACCCAGCCCGGCAGCCAGGATATCGCCGTGCTCAAGGCCCGCACCGCGGCTCGGTTGCATCGCTCGACCAAGGCGCTGGAGGACGGGATCGCCGGCGGGCGAATCGCCCTGCTCACGCTGCCGGGTATCGTGGCGCTGGAAGGAGGGCTCCCCATCCGGGTCGACGGCCGCGTGGTCGGCGGGATCGGCGTGAGCGGCATGGCCAGCGCTCAGGATGGCGAGGTCGCGGCTGCCGGACTGGCGGCGCTGGAGACATGACCATGGCCGGCCCCGACACGGCGCCCGACGGTATGCTCGATCTCCTGACCGACCACAACTATTTCCACCACGTGCTCGCCGCGCTGCTGGTGGCCACCTGGGCGTTCGCGATGGTCACCCGGCCCACGGGCTTCTATCGCCCGCGCGCGCGAGGGCTGGTGATCGTGCCGCTCGCGGTGGCGCCCTATCTGAGCTCCGGGCTCGGCCTCGCGCTCCTGGCGCTGGGCCTCCTGGTGGTGTGCGCCAATCTCGACCAGCGCTGGCTCAGCTTCGCCCCCGAGCGCCGTCGCCGCGCCAGCGATCCCGACCCGGGTGGTCCCACGGGACGGGTTGCCGGGGTCGCGTCGGGTCTGTGTTTCCTGCTCGCCGGTCTCGGGCTCATGACGCTGAGCATCGGCGGACCCGCCGCGTGGACCTGGTGGATCGGAGCGGGCACCGCCACCCACGGCGTCCTGATCATGCTCACCCGCATCCGCGGCCTCCGCGACTACGGGCCCTGGGGTTGAGCACGCGGCCGGGTGTCTCACTCGTCGCGGCGGCACTCGCGATCGCGACGGGGTCGGGCTCCGCGCAGCAGGCGCGGGTCGCCGCCGTGCCGGCCTCGCCCGCACAGGTGCCGCTCGCAGCGGTGGATCGCTATGTGCGGGACGAAATCCGGCGCGAGCGCGTGCCCGGAGTGTCGGTCGCGGTGGTCCGCGGGGGGAAGATCATCCTGGCTCGCGGGTACGGTGAGGCCAACGTCGAGCTCCATGCACCCGCCACCGACAGCACCGTGTACCAGTCGGGGTCTGTCGGCAAGCAGTTCACGGCCGCCCTCATCCTTCGCCTGGCGGCCGCCGGGCGCCTCGGGCTCGACGACCCCATCCGCCGCCATCTCCCCGAGGGCCCGCCCGCGTGGGACAGCATCACCATCCGGCATCTGCTCACGCACACCTCGGGCATCGCCGACTACACCGACAGTTCGGTGAGCTACCAGCGCGCGTATACCGAGGACGAGCTGGTCCGTATCGCCGCGAGGCTGCCCCTGCAGTTCCGCGCCGGAGACCACTGGCGCTACAGCAATACAGGCTACCTGCTGCTCGGCGCCATCGTTCGTCGCGTGACCGGGGTGTTCTACGGCGACCTGCTGCGCCAGGAGATCTTCGCGCCGCTGGGCATGCGAACCGCGCGGATCATCTCCGAGGCGGATATCGTACCCAATCGCGCGGCCGGCTACGAGCTGGAGCACGATTCACTGCACAACCAGGCCTGGGTCAATCCCAGCCTGAATACGACGGCCGACGGCGCACTCTACCTCACCGTTCATGACCTGGCCCGCTGGGTGATCGGCTGGGACGAGGGTCGGGTACTGAGCGCGGGTGACCGGGAAACGGCCTGGACGCCGGTGCGCCTCAACGACGGGAGCTCGTATGCCTACGGCTTCGGCTGGGAGCTGACCGAGCTCCGTGCCCACCGGCGCATCGGCCACACCGGCTCGTGGCAGGGGTTCCGCACCAGCATTCAGCGGTTCCCCGCACAGGACCTCACGGTCATCGTCCTGGCCAACCTCGACCGCGCGCGACCCGAGGCCATGTCCCTCGCGATCGCGGGCTTGCTCGCGCCCGCATTAGTGCCGCCGCACCGCCTCCCCGCGCCGCTTCCGGGCCCGCGCCCACCCGTGCCGATCGACAGCCTCCTCCGCCGCGTGATCGACGACAGCGACTCCGTCATGGTGACGCCCCAGCTGCACCATTTCCTGGGCAAAGCCGAACGGGACGACTGGAAGGAGCTCGCGAGCCTCCCGCGATGGACCCAGCTCGGCTGCGAACGACCGACCGATCACCCCATCGTCCGCCTGGGCTCGCCCGTGGCCTGGCTGTGCTACGCCCGCGGCGAGGGACCTGCCGGCGGTACTGCGATCACCGCCTTCTACACCGAGGACTGGCACGCTGCGGACATCGAGGGGTATGGGTATTGAGGGACGGTCAGACGGTCGGACGGTCGGACGGTCGGACGATAGGGCGATAGGGCGATAGGGCGATAGGGCGATAGGGCGATGGCTGACGCGCGCCCTCATCCCGAGCGAAGCGAGGGACCTTGCCCAGGAATGGCTCGAGCCATGACCGGGCAAGGTCCCTCGGTCGCTTGCGCTCCCTCGGGATGAGACACACACCTGCCCGGTCCTTCCGTCCTTCCGTCCTTCCGTACTTCCGTCCTTCCGTCCTTCCGTCCTTCCGTCCTCCCTGACGCAACCTTTTCCCCGTCCGACTCGTCCAACCAGGGTCACCCGCATCGCTTCCAGCCACGAGCGAGTCATGGACAGCCTCCTGCAGGACATCCGGTACAGCCTCCGCCGGCTGCTCAAGAGCCCGGCCTTCGCCCTGATCGTCATCCTGACGCTGGCGCTCGGCATCGGCGCGAACACCGCGATCTTCAGCGCGGTGAACGCCGTTCTGCTGCGCCCGCTCGGCTACGACGACCCCGCGCGCCTGGTCACCATTCAGCACCTGTACCCGTCACTGGGCGGGTTGAAGACGCCGGTCTCGGTCCCCGGCTTTCTCGACTACCAGCGGGCCAGTTCGATCGAGTCCATGGCGGTGGAGACCAATTGGGCGGCCAACCTCACCGGCCAGGGAGAGCCCGAGCGACTGCAAGGTGCCCGGGTCACCGGCCGGTTCTTCACTACACTCGCGGTGCCGGCGCTCCGCGGTCGCGCCCTGCTCCCCGGCGAGGACAGCGCCGGGCGCGAGCATGTCGTCGTGCTGAGCTACGGCCTGTGGCAGCGGCTGTTCGGCGCATCGGGCGACGCGGTGGGCCGCTCGTTGTCGCTCAACGGTGAGACCTATCAGGTGGTTGGCGTCATGCCGCGCGATTTCCGTGACCCCGCGAACCGAAACGTGGAGCTGTGGGTGCCCCTGGTGTTCCGGCCCGACCAGATGGCGGACGACCAGCGCACCCACGAGTTCCTCAACCTGGTCGCCCGGGTGCGGCCGGGCGTCCCGGTGGAGCAGGCCGCGGCCGAGATCCGGACGCTGGCAGAGCAGCTCAAGCGGCGGTATCCCGACTCGTATCCGCCGGACTGGAGCCTGGTCACCACCCCGCTGGCGCAGCATCTGGTGGGCAACGTGCGGCCGGCTCTCCTGATTCTGCTCGGCGCGGTCGGCTTCGTCCTGCTCATCGCCTGCGCCAATGTCGCCAATCTGCTCCTGGCCCGCGCGGCGGCTCGCTCGAAGGAGATCGCGGTGCGTACGGCGCTCGGCGCCAGCCGGGACCGCCTGATTCGCCAGCTCCTGACCGAGAGTGTGCTGCTCGCGCTCATCGGCGGGGTGGTGGGCCTGTTCCTCGCGTTCTGGGGTGTCCGCGCGATCATCGCGATCAACCCCGCCAATCTCCCCCGGGCCGACGAGATCGGCGTGGATGGCCCGGTCATGCTGTTCACTCTGGTGGTGTCGCTCCTCACCGGTCTGCTCTTCGGCCTGGCGCCCGCCGTCCACACGGCCGCCACCGACCTGCACGGCATGCTCAAGGAAGGCGGACGCGGCGCAGCCGGTGATCGCGGCAGCCAGGGCCTCCGGCGCATGCTGGTCGTGGCCGAAATGGCGCTGGCCCTGACGCTGCTCACCGGCGCCGGCCTCCTGATCAAGAGCTTCGCCCGGCTGCAAGGGGTCGACCCCGGGTTCGATCCGGACCGCCTCCTGACCTTCAACCTGAGCCTGCCGGCGGCCCGCTATCCGACGGATACCTCGCAGATCGCCTTCTTCGACCAGGTGGTCCCGGCGCTCGCCGCCATTCCCGGGGTGCGTGCCGTGGGGGCGACCTCCATAATGCCGTTCAGCGGCGGATGGACCACCGGCGGGTTCGAGATCGAAGGCTACCAGCCACCGCCCAAGCAGCCGGGACCCTGGGGCGATATCCGGACCGTGAGCCCGGGATACTTCCAGACCCTCGGCATTCCGCTTCGGCGCGGCCGGCTGCTGGAGGATCGGGATCGGTCTGGGTCACTCCAGGTCGCGGTGATCGACGACGAGTTCGTGCGGCGGTACTGGCCACACGAGGATCCGATCGGCAAGCGATTCACCTTCGGCCCGCCGGCCGGCGCGACCGACACCACGCTGCGCGAATGGATTCAGGTGGTCGGCGTGGTGGGCCACACCAAGCAGGAGGGACTCGACGCGGAGAACCGGATCCAGCTCTATCTGCCGTACCGCCAGTCGGGCATTCCGAATCTCACCTTCGCGGTCCGGACGGCCGGGGCGCCGGAGCAGTACGTGAACGCCGCGCGGCGCGCGGTGCAGTCGGTGGATCCCGAGCAGCCGCTGTCCGCCATCCGGACCATGGACGAGCTTATTTCGCGATCGGTCGGCCAGCGGCGACTCTCGATGATGCTGCTGAGCCTGTTCTCGGGGATCGCGCTCGTGCTGGCCTCGGTGGGCATCTACGGCCTGATGAGCTACTCGGTCGCGCAGCGCTCGCGGGAGCTGGGCGTGCGGATCGCGCTCGGGGCCGAGCGGCTGGACGTCCTGCGGCTGGTGCTGCGACAGGGGATGTCGCTCGCGCTCACCGGCATCGTGATCGGGGTCGGCGCGGCGTTCGGCCTGAGCCGCGTCATCGAGAGCCAGCTCTACGGCGTCCGCGCCACGGATCCGACGACGTTCATCGGTGTGGCCGTGCTGCTGGGGCTCACCGCGCTCACGGCCAACCTCATTCCCGCGTGGAGGGCGACCCGGGTGGACCCCGCCGTGGTACTGCGCGAGGAGTAGCCGCTGAGGGCGGTCGCCGTTCCACGCTTATTGCCCTCTATCGACGGTCGCTCTGTCGCCGCTCGGGTCCGTGATACGGCTGGTCGTGATGGTGGCGTCGCTCGATGGCGGCGTCGCCGGTGAATTCGTCGGCCCGCGCCGGCGCCCGCGGATCCGAGGCCGGATGGCGCCCGTGGGCACCCGAGTCGCTCGTCCCGCCCATGCCCGATTCGGGCAGCTCTCGATCATCACGCATCGTGCACCTCCCTCGGCCAACCTAGAGCCGCGCGGCAGCTCCAGAGGCGACGGGCATCACACCTGGCCGACCGTCCCGGAGGCGGCGACATTTCGCGCGGATCAAGGCCATTCTCAACGGCTAGAACGCCGATGTGTTCAGGCTGCGGGGTTCCAGGAGAGGCCCCTGGTCGCCCCGCCACGTGGCCCAGGTGAGCGGGCAGGGACTCCCGAAGGGCGGGTCAGGATGGCCGGGGCGCCCGAGCAGGTCGTGCAACATCTCGTGGCGAACCACCATCTCGTTCGTGGTCCAATCCTCGGCCAGGTAGATGTGGTGGTCCGGCTGCCAATGGCCGGCGCAAGTCCCACTCGAGCACTTGAACCCGTGGCCGGGCACCACCGACCATTGAACTCGATCGAAGTCCCCGCTCAAGCCCGAACATGCCTCCGTCTTCGCCCACCACTCGCGATAGATGGCGGGTGGCGCCATGGGCGAGTTCTCGCCTGGGTCGAAACCGCAGGCGGCGAGGAGGGCGAGGAACAGGAACATCGCGCTGGTCCAGAGGGCGCTGAGGCGGGGCACACCGGACCGGGGGGCAACCGCCGTGCCGTCGAGCGACCACTCGCTAAGCTCATGCGGCACAACACGCGCGGCGCGCCGCGCGGGTGCGTGTCCCGACCGGCTCTCTCAACTTGCGAGGCGGGATGACGAGCTACGCGCGCCGGCTGGGGCTGTTCTCCGCCACCATGGCCGTGGTCGGTGGGATCATCGGCGGCGGGATCTTTCGCACCCCGGCGGCAGTTGCCGCGCGGGTAGGCGACCCGGCGCTTGCGCTAATCACCTGGGTCGCCGGCGCGCTGGTGGCGCTCGCGGGCGCTTTCTGTTTCGGAGAGCTGGCCTGGCGCCGGCCCCGCGCGGGCGGCGGGTATGTCTACCTGCGCGAGGCGTGGGGCCCGCTCCCGGCGTTTCTCTAC
>DATEJD010000015.1:0-17150 GCA_035278325.1 Gemmatimonadales bacterium
CGCGACCGGTCGGGCGATACTGCGGCGCACCGCTGCCGAAGCTCACGCTCATCGGAAAGCCGGTCTGGGATGTCAGCACCACTTCGGCTCCCGATCGGTTGCCGCCGGCCCGGAGGGCGCTGACCGCTGCCCGGCTCGGTCCGTTGAGTGCCTGAGCGAGGGCCAGCAGGCCTTCGCTGCGGTAGGGATCCCGGGCCGGCTCCGCCGCCGGCTCCGCCTCGTGCACGATGGCCGAGTAGCGGGCCTTCGCGAGCCGCGCCCCGATGTCGGCCGCGTCCTTGAGCGGAGCGAGGAGCTCGCCGAGCTGGTTGCCCAGCGCCACCGCCCGCATGACCGAGAGCGCCGGCACCTCCAGATCGGGCTCGAGCGTGAGCTCCACGTCGGCGCCGGCCGGCCCGCGATCGCGCCCGACGCTCACCGCGATGACCGTTCGCCCGGCCCGCCCATTGGGAACGTGCGTGCCCACCGGTTCCGGCGCATAGCGGGACCAGTATCGCGGGTACCGCGGGCCCGGATCCACCGCCCAGAACAGCACCACGTCGGCCCGGTTACGGAGCTCGCCCAGCGTGGCCGCGGTCCGTCCCCGGCGCTGCGCCGCCAGGAGGCCGGCGGCGGCGGGACCGGAAGTCGTGGTCTCTACGGTGGCCCGCAGCAGGTCGGCCAGTGCCAATGCCCGCCGCTGCGCTTCCGAGCTGATCTCGGGCGCGAGCACCACCAGCACGCGCCCCTTCTCCGAGGCGCCATCCAGCACCTCTGCCGCGTCGGCCAGTGCGGCTTCGAGCGTCGCGTCGGTGCCCGCCCGCAGCACCGCCTGCGGCACGCGGCCGTCGCCGAACCACGCCTGGGCGAGCGGGCAAGGAGGCGACACGCTCGCGATTCGACCGCGGTCGAGCTCGACCACGAGGTCGTCGCAGCCGCAGCCACAGCCAAGACACGTGACCGATGCCACGCGCGTGGTCGGGCTCATGCGGCTCCCGCTCCTGTTGCCGTGCGGCGCCCGCGCGCGGTAGCCCGATAGACGCGATCGGCTGACGCGCCGAGCGCCACTCGGCAGGCATCGCCGGTTCGCGCCCGCGCGAACACGGTGCAGATCGGGCGGCCGGCCGAGATTGGCTCGCCCGGATGCGGGATGTCGGCCAGGTCCACCTTCCATCGGGCCGGGTCGCCGACGACGAGCTCGTGTCGAGCGAAGACGATCGCCTTGCCCAGCACGTCCCGTCCCGCCGCCGGCGCGGCGCCCAGCCGCCCGGCGCAGGCGTCGACGTGAGTCCGGAACAACGACAGGCCGGCGGCCCGCTCGACCAGCTCCATCGAGGCCGAGTAGCGGGGGTTCACCTCGATCGGAAACGGCACCCCGTCGCTCGCGATGAAATCGATGCCGTTGAGACCCCGGAGGCCGAACGCTCTCGTGACGCACCGTGCGAGCGCCGTGGCACGCTGGGACAGCTCGGTCTGACGGGGGAACAGCGGGGCGCCGCTCGATGCGAGCATGCTGCCGCAATAGCGGAAGCCCCATCCGCCGAACGCCGCCTCGCCCACCAGCTGCCGGGTGAGTCCCAGCGGCACGATGTCCCGCCCGTCGGCCACGAACACGATCGACCCCGGGATGCCGGCGATCTGTTCCTGGAGATACGCGCCGCGCGGAACGCGCCGGCCGCGAGCCCAGACCGTGGTCCCGTGCCCGCCACCGGAACGCCGGCGCTTGAGCAGCCAGCGCCCACCGGTGCCTCTCTCCATGGGCGCGCTCGCGCGCGTCCGCGGCACGGCAAAGCCGTGCGCGGCGAGCGTCCGGGCGAGCCGCAGAGGATGACGGACCTGCTCGAGCACATCGGGTGGGTTGCCAAGCAGCTGGCGCCCACGGGCCAGCTCGGCCACGGCGGCGGGGTAGGTCTCGAAGCTGGATGTGTAGGCGACCAGGTCCGCCGGCACCGAGCGAGCGGCCCGGGCCGCCGCGCCGGCCCGGTAGGGTCGGAGCGGCAGCACGTCGGCCACCGCGCGGAGATCGGCGTCGCCGAACGGGTCCACTGCGGTCACCCGATAGCCGGCGGCGGCCGCCGATTCGGCCAGGGCCCGGGTGGACACGCCGGCCAGCAGGACGCGCTCCTGCTCAGGCATCGGCCAGCCCCAGCCGCCGTCGCGCCGCCGCCGGCGGGATGACATACAAGTGATCCAGCACCGTCCCCCTCGCCTCCCGAATCCCGAGTCGCTCCACCAGCTCCCGGTGGCGACCACCGGCCAGTCCGTCGGCCAGCAGTGCGGCACCCTGCGCGCCCTGCTTGGCGCGGGTTGCGAACCCCGTGAGCGGTCGAACCTCTCCGATATCCGCCAGGGCCGCCCGCAGGAGCGGCCCGACCTCCGGCTCGACCGCATGGCGTCCCGACAGCAGCACCGTGTCGGCGCTGGGCGCCGAGCTGTGGAGCGCGCGGGCTGCCCGGATCGCACCTTCGACATAGGCGTCGAGCGCCACCGTGCGCAGCCTCGGATCAGCCATGGCGATCCGCTCGACGCCGCCGTCGAACAGCATGCTCTTGCTCACCTCACCGGCCAGGAACGCCACCTCACCATCGAGGGCGCCAGCGGCGCGCCATCCGATCGGACCGCTGGTTCCGCCCAGGCCGTCCACGATCCGTCCCTGCTCGACCGCCAACCCTGCTGTGAACGCGCCGCCGAGCTCCAGCATGATGAGCGAGATCTCATCGCACCGGCGCGCGCGGCGCTCGCTCTCCACCCCGATCGCGAGCGCCGCGGCGCACACCTTGTCCGCCGTGCCCAGGTCCACCCGATTGAGCTTGCGATGGACCGGCACCGTCTCGAGATGTATCACGCCGGGCGTGAGCACCAGCGGCAGCCCCGCCTGGTCGAGCCGCCGCGCCAGCGCTCGGAGCCCGCCGATCCCGCCGGTCGCTCCGGGCGGCGCGAGGAAGGCCAGCCGGAGGTCGTCATCGGTCACGTCGCGGGCCCGGCAGAGCGGCAGACCATAGCCCGACGGCCCCGCGAGCAGGTCCACCGATCCCGCGCCGAGCAGCGCGTCGATCAGCGGTCGCGGGTCGGCCATCAGCTCGGCGGTCGGCCAGCTGGCGTCGAGGAAGACCCGCCCGTCCTCGAGCCCGCAGGCATCGAGGGTCACCGTCCCGGGATCGATGCCGGCGACCCGCGTCACCGCCTATCCCTTCTGCTTGACCATCTCTCGCGCGACGTCCGCGATCGCCTCCGCATCGAGCACGAGGTCGTTGCGGGTGAACAGCCTCGCTACGCACGCCTTGTGGAGCTTGGTCTTGAAGTTGCCCACGCCGAACGCGCCGAACGCCGTGATGCCGTCGCGCTGGGTACCGGCGTCGCCGACCTCGATCCCCTCGATGCCGAGCGGCGGGACGGCGTTCAGGTCGACCGCCACCTTGAGCGTCTTGTGGCCGGCCCAGGCGCTCCTGGGCACCATCTGCACGCCCGCCGGCCCGGAGTTGAACAGCACGTCGACACCCTCCAGCAGCTCGGGCAGCTTGGCCGGATCGCTCATGGCCACCGAGCTCACCTGCACCTGGAAGCGCGCGTCGATGAACTGCCGCGCCTTGTCGCCCTGCTCGGGCTTCCGCGACGTGATCGTGACCTGGGCGCCGTCCTTCGCCAGCAGCCCCGCGGCGCGCTGTCCCACCGGCCCGGTCCCGGCCAGGATCAGGATCTTCTTGCCCTTCACGTCGCCCAGCGTCTCCTCGATCTTGACCACCGCGGCCACGGCCGTGGTGTTGGACCCGTTGGAGTCGAGCATGATCGAGACGCTGAAGGGGGAGAACAGGGAATCCTGCGCCATGGCGAGCAGCTGTTCGCCAGCGGACATGTTGTTGCCGCCGATCCAGACGGCGGTGTTGTGCAGGTCCTTGGGGCCGCGGGTGAAGATGCAGCCGTGGATGAGATCGCGGACGTCACCTTCGGTGACGCCGCCATAGCTCATGATGGCATCGGCGCCGGCGTCGTACGCGACGACCTGGTCGAACACGCTGGGCAACCGCGAACTGTCGAGCTGGAGCAGGAGCTTGCGCATCGCCGGACTCTTCTCCTCTGGGTCGGACGGCCGGGAAAAATTCGAGGGGCGGCCCGTTGGCTCGGGCGCCCCTCGAGGACACTCCGGTACGACGGGACTGTACGATCAGCCCTCGGCGCCGCTGGCGAACGGATGCCGCGCGGCCTTGTACTTGGCGAGCACGTCGTCGACCGACGGCTTGCCCTGCAGCGCCCGGGCGATCGACTCCTTCACCGCCTGGTAGTTGAAGGAATAGATCTTCTTGTCGTCTTCGGCCTGCCAGTGGATGAACACGCCCACCAGGATGCACAGGTCATTCGCCTGCGTCTTCGAGATGACGCCCTCGTTCACCGAGTCCATCACCGCGCGGGCCACGGCAGCCTGGGCGGGACCGAACATCTGGACGGCCTGCTTGGCGCCCTTGATCGTGACTTTGTTGAACAGCAGGGTGTCGGGCTTGCAGGGCAGGTTGGGCGTGACGACGGCGAGCAGGGTGGAGAAGCCGTCTTTGTTGTTGGAGAGCGCATGCGTGAACGCCGCGCCAGCGGGCCCCGACTTCGATCCGATGATCAGATCGATGTGGGCGATTTCGTTGCCATCGCCGACGAGCGATTCACCGATGAAGAAATCCGCCGCCATACCTGCCTCCATGTGCGATTTGGTGAAGAGCGAGAGAATTTGGCGAAACATACGCAGCTCGACCAGGCGAAGAGTGAGCCGGCACCGGAGCGACGTGGGATGGAGCGAGGCCACGCAGTCCCGCCGAGAAGTGGCGGGTAGCTCGTTACTTGGCGACGCAAGTCCTGCGTAGAGGCCACTAGTATGGACGTCACCCAAATACCTGTCAAGGAGTCATGCACCTCGTCCAAAAGTGCTCGGAGCCTCCTTGTTCCCGAGCCTGTTTCGGTGTATATTCGGTACTCACGGGAGCAACTTAAGCCATTCATGAGCAAGCGTTTAAACAAAAAGCACCGACCCGCGACGCCGGCCCCCGACCGCCGGAAGGTGCGGCTCGAGCGCCCCCGGCTCAACCGCTACCAGGCCTTCCTCAAGCGGCTGCGTGCCGGCGGTCGGAGCAACATGTACGGCGCCATTCCCTACCTGATGGACGCGTTCGCGCTCGACCGCGGCGAGGCGTTTCGTATCGTCTGCGAGTGGGTCGATGAGCAGCGCGCCGAGGAGAGCGCCACCGGCGGCGAGGTGTCCGCCGAACGGCAGCCAGGCGTCCCAGGCCGTCTGCCCCGGAGGACGGCCTAGCCTTCCCGCCCCTCCCGCGCACCAATCCCGGCAACGACTTAGGCCTTGGCACGAGGCTCGCACCTGGAGGTCCCGCACGTTTCCCAACCTTCAGTCGAGGACTCTATGAGGACCAGCATCGTCGCGGGGTCGCTGCTCGCCGCTCTGTCCTTCGTCGTGCCGCTCTCGGCTCAGCAGGTGTCGGCCGACGTCGCGATCCGGAGCGGGCCGGTTGCCGGCCGGGTCGTGGTCGGCGACGGGTACTCTACCTACCGGCGGCCGGTCGTCTACCGCCGGGCTCCGGCGCGCATCATCGTGGTCGAGCGGGTGTACGTTCGTCATCGCCAGGCGCTGCGGCACTGGGAACGCCACGGGTTCCGGCCGGTGGTGGTGTACTACCGGGACGGGCGCTACTACGACCGCTACGTGCGCGGCGGCCCGCCCATGCACGAAGTCGTGATCTACCAGCGTGACGGTCGGTACTACCATGTGTGCGATGAGAGGGACTGGCGCGATCATTACCAGGGGCCGTCGCGGTATGACGATCACGACCGGGATTGGGATGACTGACCTGTCCGCGCCTTCCGGCGCTGATCACCCAGATCCAGGTCGGTTGCAGGACCAGACGTCCCCGTGAACACACGGGGGCGTCTGGTTTTACGCCCCTGTGCGCTGAATCACTGCGACGGTATGGCTGCGGCCCGCATCTGTACCGCGAAGGAAAAGGGGAACTCTGGTGACCCGCTCGAGGAAGTCGTTCGCGTCCGCTCTCGCTCTCGCCGCGCTCCTGGGCGCTACGGTGTCGCTTACCACGCCGGCCCAGGCCCAGTACTTCGGACATAACAAGGTCCAGTACGAGAACTTCGACTTCAAAGTCCTTCGCACCGCCCACTTCGATCTCTATTACTACCCCGAGGAGCAGGCCGCGGCCGACATCGCCGCCCGCATGGCCGAGCGCTGGTATGCCCGGCTGAGCACCCTGATGCACCACCAGCTCTCGGGCCGCCAGCCGCTGATTCTGTACGCCACCCAGGCCCAATTCGAGCAGACCAACGTGGTGGAAGGCATCAGCGAGGGGACCGGCGGCGTGACCGAGGCGCTGCGCCGGCGGATCGTCCTGCCGACCGGCGGGACGCTCGGGGACCTGGACCACGTCATCGGACACGAGCTGACCCACGCGTTCCAGTACGACATCACCGGCGTGACCGGTCGCAACGGGGCGAGCCCCGCCGCGGAAGCGATGCCGCTGTGGTTCATCGAGGGCATGGCCGAATACATGTCCCTCGGGCCGGTCGCGCCGCTCACGGCCATGTGGATGCGCGGCGCCATCCAGGACACCGCCAAGGACACGCTGCCGACGTTCAAGCAGCTGGATGACCCGCGCTACTTCCCGTACCGCTATGGACAGGCGTTGCTGGCGTACGTGGGTGGCACCTACGGCGATGACCGTATCGGCGAGCTGTTGCGTGCCAGCGGCCGGACCCGGGGCGTCGACAACGCCATTCGAGGGGTGCTGAGCCTGACGCCCGATCAGCTCGTGGCGCGCTGGCACGCCGCGATCCACGCCGAGTTTGACAGCCTCCAGGCCACGACGCAGCAGCCCGACCGCTACGGCCCCCGGCTGGTGGCGGTGAACGGCCAGAACGCGGGCCTCTATAACCTCGCCCCCTCGCTGAGCCCCGACGGCAGCAAGATGATGTTCTTCTCCGACCGGGGCCTGTTCAGCGTCGACCTGTACCTGGCCGACGCGCGGACCGGCAAGGTGGAGCGGCAGATCACCCGCACCGCCGTCGATCCGCATCTCGAGAGCCTGCAGTTCATCTCGTCGGCCGGCAGCTGGTCGGACGACGGCAAACGGTTCGTGTTCGCGGGCATCGAGGCCGGCCGGCCCAACCTCAACATCTACGACGTGGACAAGAGGAAGATCGAGCGCGACATCCGGCTGCCGAAGCTGGGCGAGATCCTCAATCCGACATGGTCGCCTGACGGGCAGTCGATCGCCTTCTCGGCCATCATCGGTGGGTTGAGCGACCTGTTCGTGTACGATCTGAAGACCGGCAACCTGCAGCGGCTCACCGACGATGCATTCTCGGATCTCCAGCCGAGCTGGTCGCCCGACGGCACGCGGCTGGCATTCGTGACCGATCGATTCACCACGCGGATGCAGGATCTCGCCATCGGCCCGTACTCCCTGGCCATCCTCGATCGCCGCACCGGACAGATCGTGCAGGTGCCCGGCTTCGATGGCGCGAAGCACCTGAACCCGCAATGGACCCCTGACGGCACCGGCCTCTACTTCGTGGCCAATCCCAGCGGCATTCCCAACATCTACCGGGTGCGCCTGGCCGATGGTGAGCTGCGCCAGATCACCAACCTGTTCACCGGGGTGAGCGGCATCACCGAGACCAGCCCCGCGATCAGCGTGGCGGCGCGGAGCGGGCGCCTGGCCTACAGCGTCTTCCGCACCAACGGCTACGAGCTGTACGCCATGGACACGCCCGAGGTCCTGGCTGGTCAGCCGGTACCGCCGCACCGGGCGACGCTGGCCGCCGCGGCGCTCCCGCCGGTGTCGCGCGAGAGCTCGACCCTCGTGGCGCTGCTGAGAGACCCCAACACCGGCCTGCCGGCCGATACCACCTTCGCCACCGCGCCATACAGACCGGGCCTTTCGCTCACGGCGGTCGGCCAGCCGTCGCTGGCGGCCGGGACGAGCGAGTTCGGGACGTACGTCGGTGGCGGGCTGTCCCTGTTCTGGAGCGATGAGCTGGGGAACCGCAACCTGATCACCGGGCTTCAGGTGAATGGCGGGATCAAGGACATCACGGGCGTCGTGGCGTACCAGAACGTCGGGCACCGCCTCAACTGGGGCGCGGTGCTTCAGCAGGTACCGTACCTGACCGGCGCGTTCGCGACCGGGGTTCTGGACACGGCGGGCCAGCAGCTGCTCGCGGAGCAGACGCTGCTCCAGCGGCAGACCAACCGCGATGCTCAGCTATTCGTCGCCTACCCGTTCAACACGGCGCGGCGGGTGGAGTTCTCCGTCGGGTACAGCAACATCTCGTTCGACAACGAGCTCCGTACGCAGGCGTTCGACCCGTTCACCGGCGACCTGATCATCGATGAAAAGGTCGACCTGCCGGCCGGACGCGCCCTCAACCTCGGGACCGCCAGCGCGGCACTGGTGTACGACAACTCGCTGTACGGCGCGACGGGTCCCATTCTGGGGCAGCGATACCGGCTCGAGGCAACACCGACGATCGGCTCCCTCAACATGGTGAGCGCGCTGGTCGACTACCGCCGCTACATCATGCCGGCGCGGCCGTTCACCATCGCCGCCAGGATCCTGCACTACGGCCGCTACGGCTCCGACGCGCAAGACCCCCGGCTGCAGCCACTGTACCTTGGGTGGCCCGGATTGGTGCGCGGGTACAGCGTGGGCTCGTTCGACGTCTCGGAGTGTCACCCGACGGCGGCCAATCCGACGGGCTGCCCGGCGTTCGACAACCTGCTCGGGAGCCGCCTGCTGATCGGCAACCTCGAGCTTCGGTTCCCGCTGCTCGGCGTGCTCGGCCTCGGCTCGGGCTATTACGGCGCGCTCCCGATCGACTTCACGATCTTCGGTGATGGGGGCGTGGCCTGGAACAACGGCCAGACGCCGTCCTTCTCCAGCAGCTCCGGCAAGGACCGCTCGGCGGTGTACAGCGCCGGGACCGGGCTCCGGATGAACCTGTTCGGTTTCGCGATCGCCGAGCTCAACCTGGTCCACCCGTTCGAGCGGCCCGGCAAGAACTGGGTGTGGGAATTGAATCTGCAGCAGGGCTTCTGACGGTTTACAATCGGTCGCGGCCGGGCGTTCATTCCCATCATGCACCCGGCCCGCGACCACCATCTCCCTCCCGATCCCGACGCCTACCGCCACGCCCCGCATCCGAGAGGGCGGATCGTCGTCATCGCGCCCACGCGCGCGGCCTGCGAGACGATCGAGCTGGCGATGGGCCTGCACCTGGACACGCTGCTGGAGCGCGAGCACGGCGATGAGATTCGCGCGCTGGCCTCGTCCGGCCAGGGATTCGGAATCGTGGCCGGCACCGGCACCGGCAAAACGCTGGCCATCCGCCCGATGGCGGAGGCGATCATCAAGGAGCCGCTGGCTGTCGGAGTGGTGAACCGGGAGCGCGAGGCCACGCCCGAGACCCCGTCGTGGAATGTCGTGATCGTGACCACCGGGATTGCCCGCCGCTGGTTCCAGGACGACCTCATCACCGGGCGCGACACCATCGTCGTCGACGAGATCCACCAGACCTCGGCCGAGCTCGAGCTGTGCCTCGCGCTGGGCAAGCGGGCCGGCTGCCGGTACATCTGGCTCAGCGCGACGGTTGATCCGTCATTCTACGCCCGGTACCTCGACAGTGCCGAGGTGCTCGAGACCCAGGCCTTCGACCCGCGCCTCAAGGCCAAAGTCGAGGTGCTGCCACAGCAGCCCGACGAGTTCCTGAACGAGCGCTACATCCGGCACGTGATCAAGGAACAGCGCGGCGTGGCCGTGTTCCTCCCCACGCGGGCGGAGGTCGAGCGCCTGGGGGCCGAGCTGGGAGAGCAGTGGAAGCGGCTCACCACGGCGTTCTACCACGGCGGCGAGCCGATCAGGGTCATCCGTCCGTTCCTGGAAGGCGAAGTCGAGCGCCCGTTTCTCCTGGCCATGACCGCCGCCGGGCAGTCGGCGCTCAACGTGCGCGGGCTCGACACCGTCGTGATCTACGACGCGCGCTACGGCAACGTCGTGGAGCGCGGCCGCAACGTGCTTCATCGTCTCTACCTCGGCGCCAACGAGATCCTGCAGATGGCCGGCCGCGTGCACGGCCGCGTGCCCAACGGCGAGGTCGTGATCCTGAGCGATCGCGACCTGGTATTCGAGAAGCTGCGGCCCACGCCGCCGGAGTTTCAGCTCGCGGGCGACGCGGAACGGGTGGCCATTACCTGCGCCGCCATCGGGGTCGACGCGGGTGACCTGGATCTGCCCGTGCCGCTCGACCGGGTGGCGTATCGCCGGGCGGTCGCCAGGCTGAGCGAGCGGGGCCTGGTGGAGAATGGCCGGCTCACCCCGTACGGACGCGAGGTGGAGGCGATGCCCGTCGAGCGGCCGTGGGGCGAGCTCCTGGTGCACGCCGGACCGGAGCTCACGCCAATGGTGGCGGTGTGCTCGAACATCGAGTCGCTCCACCGCATGACCAGGGAGGAGCGCGACCTTCACGGCGTGGTGGTGAACGGCAGCGACCACCTGACCGCGTACAACCTCTACGCCGAGGCGGTGAACCAGCACGGGTACCTGGGCGAGGTCTACGGATTGCCCCGACACCTGTTCGAGGACGGACTGGACGAGTGGGCCGAGCGCCGCGGCGTGCTCGTGAAAGCCATCGAGGACGCGGCGCTCGGCACGGCGTCCGTATACCGCTCGCTGGAGCTCCCGTTGCCCAAGCAACTGCCCTACGCCTCGAAGGAGATCCGAAAGGCGTGGGCCGAGCTGCTCGCCCGGTTCATGCCGTTCGACCTCGTGATTGACGAGCACACCGCGGACGGGCAGGAGGCCCGGGTTGCCAGGACCTCGGTGGCAGGGAGCTGGGGAGCCGTGGCGGGGACGCTCCGCTACTTCGCCGACCGCTTCGGGATCCCGCGCGCGTCCATCGAAGGCACCACGCTGTCCTACGACCTCGTCGCGGAATACGCCACCCTCGGCGCGCCGCGGGTCGTGCTGGTCGGCCCGCGAAAGCATCAGGGGCTCGCGGTGGAGCGGCGGCGCAGTTACTTCGGCTTCGATCTCGATACCGAGGTCGAGCCGTTGCGGGGCGTGATTCCGGAGGAGCTCCGCCCGGCGGCGTGGGACACATTGACCGATGGGCTGCTCGCGGGCGCGACCCCCCACCCGGACCAGGGGCGGATCCGGCGCGCGGTCGAGAGCCTGGACGAGCTCTGGCGTCGCTCGGGCGGTACGCTGGCCACGGCGGCGCCGGCGGTCGTCCGTGAGAGAATAGCCTCTCAGCTCCACGGCGTCCGGAGCTGGGACGAATTCCTCGCCGTGCGCATTCATCTGGAACCGGGAGCGTTGGTGGACGAAGCGACGCGAGCGCGGCTCGAGGCCCTGCCGGCCATGATCCGCGTGCGCGGCGATGCCGCGCCGCTCGACTACGAGGTGGCGGGAGGTGTCGGGGTGGCTCGCGTGCGGCTCCGCGAGGGACAGGCCAAGCGGCTCAGGGCGGGGGACCTGCCGCCGCTCGATCGCCCGCTCAGGTTCGCGCTCCTCCGCGGGCGCCATCCGCCGGTCCTGGCCGACTCGATCGCCGATCTCCAGGCGGAGCTCCGGCGGGCTCCTCGGGCGAGTCGGGACGAGGACGACCATCGGCCGCACCGCCCCCGGCGCGGGAAGGGGGGCCGTAGCGGCCCTCCTGGACACCGGAGCGGGGGACGAGGGGGCCGACGGCGCTGAGCGTCCCGCCCCGGACGCTCCATTGTGCACCTCCGGCCGAGGTACACGTCTTGAAAGGGTATACATTCCCAGGTCAAAGCCGCGTCAGAAGTTAGATACGTCTACCTTTGAAACTCCGGGATCGAGAGTGTCGTATCCATCTACTATGCCGGAAGCGTCACCACATACCTCATTGCCATCGGTGTTCTCACCCCTCGCCAAGGCCCTGCTGGACGGGTTCAGTGAAGGGGTCGTCGTGTTTGACGTCGAGGGCCGGGTGCTGTACGCCAATCAGCAGGCGCGCGAGGCACTGGCCGGCATGGACCTGAGCGAGCACGCTCCCGAGCTGATGCCCCGGCTGGCCGCGGTGGGCGGTCGTCTCCGTCCGCTGCGGGTCGGCGCGCTGGAGCTGGGCGAGGCCATGTTCATTCCCGGGATCGAGGGCCCCACGACGTTGGCGGCGCGGGAAAAGGAGGCTATCGTCAAGACGCTCGACGCGAACAACTGGAAGCTCGCGGAGACGGCCAAGCACCTGGGCATCAGCAGGACCACCCTCTGGCGCCGTCTCAAGGCGTACGGGCTCCACCGAGACGGCCGGAGCAAATGGGCGCAAACTTCGTAGCGTTGTTGCTGTCCACAGCCGTTCTTCAAGCCCCTCAAACCGACACCACCTCACCCTACTCCAGTCCAGCCGTCCAACAGCTCGTCGAGCGCGCCATGGTCCGGCGCCGGACGAGCGATTCGGCGGTGGCCGACTACCAGGCCACCATCCGCTATCGGCTCTCGGTCGCGATCGGCCGGAGCGTGTGGTCGCGAGCGCCGGCGACGGCGGTCGAGGAGCAGGTGGCCCGCGTGCAGTGGCAGCAGCCCAACGATCTCCGCGTCGACGTGCTCGGGCGCCGGTTCCGGTCGAAGCGGCGCGATCTCGAGCTGTCGAGCATCTGGGCCCGGCCGTGGTTCGTGCCGCGAGGGGTGGACGATTCGGTCCGCATCTTCAGCAGCCGGTTTCCGGCCACGGGCGCGCTTCACCCGCTCGCTTCGGCGGGGCCCGAGTGGTACCGCTACACTATCACCGGCGATCTGACGGTGACGCCGGCCGGCGGCGGCACCTTACGACTCATCCGGGTCCAGGTGACACCTCGCCGCACCGGGCCGGCGCTCATCGTCGGTCAGATGTGGATCGACTCGGCCTCGGCCCAGGTGGTGCGCCTCACCTTTCGCTATCTCGGGACCGCGCTCTGGGTTCGTCCGGAGGACGGCCGTGAGGGGCCGGACTCGGCCAAGGCGCGCCGGCTCAACGCCATGGTGAGCCGGGTGGTGAACGTGGATGCGGACCTGGAGTACAGCCTGCAGGAGGGTCGATTCTGGATGCCGTACCGGCAGGTCATTGCCGGGACGGTTCGGATTCCGGTGGTGAGCGATCTGGTGATTCCCTTCCAGGCCACCACCACGTTCGAAGACTACACCATCAACGCCGGCCGCCCGATCGTGTTCGAGCTGCCGCTGCTCGACGAGCTCGGCCTGAGCCGGGACTCGGTGCGGAAGCTCCGCCGCGCGCGGGTTGATTCCATTCGCGCGGCGCGCCGGCGACAGCTCGGCGGCACGCCAGACAGCCTGCGGGCATGGGACTACGCCGGCCGATGGCATGGCGGCCGCTACGAGCTGCACCGGCCGCCCAACGCCACCCTCGATCGCTATAACCAGTGGCCCGATTCGCTTTCGCTGGAGCCCGATCAGGCCGACGCCCGGCGAATCCGCGACGCGGAAGCGGAGCTCGCGCGGCTGGCCGCGATGCTGCCCGATTCGGTGACCGGTCAGGCAGCGCACGGCATCGGCTACGAGCGATTGTCCGATGCGCTGCGGTACGACCGGGTCCAGGGACTCTCGATCGGGCTGGGCTACCGGGTGCGTGCGCCGGGGCTACGCTTCGCCGACCTTTACGGGACGGTGCGCTACGGGTTCAGCGACGATCGGGTCACCGGACGCCTGACCCTGGTGCGGGACGCACCCGGCGGGCGATTGTCGATCGGCGCGTATCGGGACGTGGTGGACGTGGATCCGATCTCCCCCGGGCACACGCTGGGGAACACGCTCAACGCGCTGTTCGTGGCGCACGATGACGGAGACTATCTGCTTGCGGAGGGAGGCGCGCTCGGCTTCGAGACCTCACTCGCGACCGGGCTGGACCTGGACGCCGGGCTTCGGGTGGAGCGCGAGACGAGCGTGCACCGCAAGGCCAAGTCCGCCGTGAACGATTTCCTCGGAGGCGACGGCGAGTTTCCGCCCAACGCTCCGGTGGATCCGGGCACCTACGGGGGAGCCTCGGTGCGACTGACCCACGAAGGCAGCCTGCGCTGGGGCCTCACGGCCGACGTGCTGGGTAACGCCGACCACACGACCGGCCGCCTGTTCGGCAACCTCCGGCTGGACGCGGGTGACGGTCTCGGTGCCACCCTCCGGCTCAAGGCCGGCATTGCGACCAGCTCCACTCTCCCGCAGTCCTTGTTCCGCCTGGGCGGAGAACAGACGGTGCGCGGGTTCGGGTACGGCACCCGGCGCGGCCAGGCGTTCTGGGCAGCACAGCTCGACGTCGCGCCGTTCCGCGGCCGGCTCCGGCCGGTCGCGTTCGTCGATGCCGGGCAGACCGCGAGCCCCTCGGACCTGTTCTCCAGCACGGCGCTTGCCGGCGCAGGGGTGGGCGTATCGATGTACGGCGGCGCCCTGCGGTTCGACCTGAGCCATTCGCTGACGCCCGACACTGGAGGCAAGCTGCGCTTCGACATCATCGTGCAGGCGCCGAGATGAAGCGGCGCTGGTGGGCTGCGCTGGCCGGGCCCTGGCTCATCGCGGCGGGGGGCGCTGGCTGTCGCCCTGACCTCCACGGCACCGAGGGTGCGCGGCTCTCGGTTCGATGGACCGGGCCGGATACCTCCGCCTTTTCGGCCCATGCCGTCGCCGAATGGTGTCCCTCACTCCATCTGCTCGAGATCCGGGCCATCGCGGGGGATAGCGGGATAGCCATCGCGCTCTACCCGGCCGACAGCATTGAGGCCGGGGTGTATCCCGTTCGGCGCCCGGACGTGGCCGACACGACAGGGGCGCCGTCGGCAGCAGTGGGGCTCCGCTGGTTCTCCCGAACCGTCATCATGGGCTATCAGGGAGACAGCGGTCGAGTGGTGGTGGAGCGCGACCCCGGCGGCAGCCTCGCGGGCCGATTCGCGGTCGCGGCGCGGTCGCTCGTCGCGGGCGCCCGGCTCACGATGACCGGCACCTTCCAGGATCTCCGGATCGTCACCGCGGCGCCGACCTGTGCGGGGCGGCACCCTGGAAAGGCCGCCCGCCGGGACAGCACGGCTGCCGGAGCCGCGCCGGACACCTCGGATTAGATTCCCAGGCCATGGAGAGCACCTACTTCCGGCGCGGGTTCGGCCTCAAGGCGGAGATCGAAGGCCAGCTCACCGCCGACTACCACAGCACGGTGGTCGAGGCGTTCCGGGCGCGGAACTATCGCCTCGACGTCGGTCACATGAGCTTCCGGCTGGCCCGTGAGTTCGGCTTCTGCTATGGCGTGGACCGTGCCGTGGACTACGCCTATGAGACCCGGCGCAAGTTTCCCGACCGGCGGCTCTACCTGGTGGGCGAGATCATCCACAACCCGCACGTCAACCAGAAGCTGCAGGATATGGGGATCCGGTTTCTCACTCGGGACGAGCAGGGCCGGTTCGACTTCTCACAGATCGCATCACAGGACGTGGTCATCCTGCCCGCCTTCGGGGTCACGATCGACGATTTCGAGCGGCTCAAGGGCCTGGGCTCGGTGCTGGTCGACACCACCTGCGGGTCGGTGCTCAACGTGTGGAAGCGGGTGGAGAGCTACGCGAAGGACGGCTACACCGCCGTGATCCACGGAAAGCATTACCACGAAGAGACCAAGGCCACGGCCAGCCAGGTCATGAAGTATCCCGGCGGCCGCTACCTGGTGGTGCTCAACATGGCGGAGGCGCGCATCGTGTGCGACTTCATCGAGCACGGCCGGGACGTCGGCGCCATGGAGACCCGCTTCGCGAAGGCCGTGTCGCCGGGCTTCGATTTCGCGCGCGATCTCGAGCGCGTCGGCCTGGCCAACCAGACGACGATGCTCTCGGGCGAGTCGCTGGCCATCGCCGAGGAGATCCGGCGGAGCGTGGAGCGGCGCTACGGGCAGGACGCCCTGGCCGATCACTTCCGCTCGTTCGATACGATCTGCTCGGCGACGCAGGAGCGGCAGGACGCGGTGCTGGCGCTGATCCAGGAACCGCTCGACGTCATGGTGGTGGTGGGCGGCTACAACTCGAGCAACACCTGCCACCTCGCGGCGCTGGTGCAGTCGAAGGGTGTCCGCACGTTCCACATCGAGGACGCCGACGGTGTGGACCCCGCGGCCGGTACCATCCGCCACCAGCCCATCGGCACTCGCCGCGAGGAGACCACGGCCGGCTGGCTGGGCGGCGGCCGCATCGTCGGCATCACCGCCGGGGCGTCGACGCCGAACAACAAGGTAGGCGAGACGATCGCCCGCATCTCCCAACTGGCCGGCGTTGGCGAGGAGCTCCGCGCCCTCACCGCCTGATCCCGGTCCCCTCCGCATGCCATTCCTGGATCTGAGCCACACCATCGAGCACGGCATGACGACCTACCCCGGTCTCCCGGGGCCGCTCATCTGCGACTACCTGAGCCGGGAGGCCTCGCGGGAGCGGTACGCGCCGGGGGTCGAGTTCCACATCGGGAAGATCGAGATGGTCTCCAACACCGGCACGTATGTCGACTCGCCGTTTCACCGCTACGCCGACGGCAAGGATCTCTCGGGGTTGCCGCTCGAGTCGCTGGCCGGGCTGGACGCGGTAGTGATCGACGGGGATGGAGGCGGCGGGGTGGGCCGCGAGGCATTCACCGGGCGAGACCTTCAGGGCAAGGCGGTGCTGGTGCGGACCGGGTGGGACGTGCACTGGGGCACGCCGGCCTACCTCGCGGGCAATCCATTCCTCACGGCCGAGGCGGCCGAATACCTGGCGGCGCAAGGCGTGGCGCTGGTGGGGATCGATTCGGTCAACATCGACGACCTCAGGGACCTTGCCCGGCCGGTGCATTCGATCCTGCTCGGCGCCGAGATCCCCATCGTCGAGCACCTCCGTGGCATGGGGCCGCTCCCGGCTGCCGGGTTCCAGTTTACGGCGGTGCCTCCCAAAGTCGCGGGGTTCGGGACGTGGCCGGTGCGGGCCTTTGCCACGCTGTAGTCGGGCTGAGTCACCCTGAGCGCAGCGAAGGGGGCATGACCCAACGCATGCCCCCTTCGCTGCGCTCAGGGTGACTCAGCCCGACTACAGCGTGGCAAAGGCCCGCACCGGCCACGTCCCGAACCCCGCGACTTTGGGAGGCACCGCCGTAAACTGGAACCCGGCA
>DATEJD010000016.1:0-2626 GCA_035278325.1 Gemmatimonadales bacterium
CGCATGCCCCCTTCGCTTCGCTCAGGGTGACTCCCGACTCCTGGCTACTCCCCGCTCGCCCGCTCCCTTCCGTCGGCTGCCGCGTCGCCTGGTGCGTGGGTCATTGCCGCCGCCGGCACCGCCACACCCGCCGCCTCCAGCACCTCGCGCAGAGTGCTCTCGCCGTGGTCCCGGGCGTACCATTGGCGGATCTTGGGATAGAGCTCCGCCTTTGGCACCGTGCCGCGGTTGGCCATCACCCAGGCCTGCAGCACCCGCGGGCGCGGGCCCCAGTGGCCTACCTCGCGGAAGTCCTCCTCCAGCGCGATGACGATGGGAATCGAGCGCGAGCCATTGGTGAGATAGTGATCCATCACCTCGGGGTTCTCGTCGCGCCGGAGCACACGGAGCTCGAGGCCGGGCACCTGGTCCACCAGCTTGGCCACGACCGGGATGGTGCTCGAAGCGTCGCCGCACCAGTCCTCCGCGATCAGCAGCAGGCGGCGCCGGATGCCGGGCTCGAACGCGCCGGTGGCCCACGCCGGGAGCCGAGCGATCGCGTAGAGACCCTCCCACAGCCCCTTGTGCTTGGTGCTCGCCGCCAGGAACTCCGGATAGGTCAGCGCGCGGTCCCACAATGTCCTGAAGTCCAGCATGGTCATCCCGCCGATTTCGTCTGCGGAACTAACACCACGGCGGGTGCTAGAGTTCCTCGATCCGGATGCCCCGGCGGCCCAGCTCCTCGACGTACGCGCGGAACGGAATGGCCTCGTCGGGCGTGTGCACGCCCCGGAGCGTCACCCGCCCGTCGGCCTGCATCTGCCCGGTGATCGAGAGCGAATACCCGGTGGTCCGCATCATGGCGCTGATGCCGTGGTCGGCGTCGTACCGGTCGATCATCCGGAAGGTGACCTTGGCCGGCTTCCCGCTCTTGGTGCCCGTCACCATCACCTGCAGCGCCACCAGGTCCTTGCCCTTGGGCTTGTGGAGCTTGGGGTGCACCGCGGCGATGAACAGGTCCCTGGGAACCACGCTCTTGCCCTTGACCTCGACCGGCGTGTTGTCGAGCAGGCCCAGCTCGCGGATAGGGCGCATGATGGCGACATGTCCCGGATAGCGCAGCGTCTTGTACTCCATCACGTCCACCTTGCCCTCGTAGGCAAACGGGAGGGTGCTGATTCCGCCGCCCGTATGGAACGCCTCCAGGGTGCCAACCGGCTGGGGGAAGTCCACAGCCTCGAGCTCGCTCAGGGCGTCCACCTGCACCGGCTTGCCGCCGCGCAGCACCCAGGAAGGCGTGGTGTAGTAGTCGAGCGCGCCCTCGAGCGAGTAGACGATCTGGTAGTTGAGCGGCGGCTCGGGCTGCTGCGGCAACCCGCCGACATAGACCTTCACCTGGGCAGCCTGATCCAGCCGCCGGATGCCTTCGGCAGCCAGGATGTTGACCATCCCCGGGGCCAGGCCGCAGTCGGGGATGACGGACACGTTCCGGGCGAGGGCCTCGTCGTCGAGCTTCTTCTGCTCGAAGACGATCTCGGTGTTCCCGCCCAGGTCGGAGAAGTGGGCGCCGGCTTCGACCGCCGCGCGGGCCATTGGCGCATTGTAGTAATAGGGAAGGGCGCTCATGGCGGAGGTCTGGCCCCGCAGAGTCTCCTGCACGGCGACCGGATCGGTCACATCGAGGCGCACGGTCCTGAGGCGCCCGCCCCAGTCGCCCTCGCGTGCGAGAAACGCCGGGAGATTGTCGGGCCGAAGATCGGCCAGGGTAACCTGGGTTACCGCCGGGTTCTGCAGGAGATCGTAGGCGCAGGCGCAGCCCTGCAGGCCGGCACCGAGGACCAGCATCTTCATGAGACGGCCACCTCGAGCGAGAACGAACGAAACTCAAAACGCCAGGGGAAAAAGCCCCGGAAAATAGCCCCGGAAGGGGTCGCGGTTCAACGGTCCCGCAAACTATTTTGCGACATGACTACTACCCAACCAACCCGCCGCGACGGTGAGGCCACCCGCCAGCGGCTGCTACGTGCAGCACTCGAGCTCTATACCACCGTCGGTTTTCGTGCCACCACCACGCCGGCGATCGCCGCCAGGGCGGGCGTGGCCGAAGGCACGATCTATCGTCATTTCAGCGGGAAGGAACACCTGCTCAACGAAGTGTTTCGTGGAGCACAGCACTGGGGCACCACCATCGTCAAGGAAATCCCGAACGACGAGGGGGCCCCGGGTCGGTTGCGCCGCATCGCCCGGGAGCTCATCGACACCGCGGCGCGCGACGCAGCCCAGACCCGGATGCTGCTCCGCCGGCGGGACGAGCAGCACCTGGACGAGCGGAGCCGCGAGTCGGAGCGGGAGTTCCGCGACGCGCTCCACAGCGTAGTCGCGGCCGGCCGGAACAACGGCCAGGTGCGGCAGGGCCCGCCGGAGCTCTGGACCGACATCTGGCTCGCGCTCGTGGCCTTCATCGCCGAACGGGTCGGCGCCCGCGAATGGGCCCCCGACGGTCCACCGGTCACGATGGCGTTGGATGCGGCGTGGGATGCGATCGCGGCGAGGTAGGATGGTCAGACGGTCAGACGGTCGGACGGTCGGAGTCGAGTCGAAGCACAGCTTGCGTTGGCAACTGCGTTGGTGGTTCGCAGGGTGTAGT
>DATEJD010000017.1:0-5975 GCA_035278325.1 Gemmatimonadales bacterium
TGCGCTTCACACGCCGGCGTGGCGCCGCGGACCGCCCGTTGGTCCGAGCAGCAGGCCAACGCCTGGTACGCCGCCCAGCCCTGGCTGGTGGGCGCCAACTACGTGCCGAGGTCGGCCATCAACCAATTGGAGATGTGGCAGCCGGAGACCTTCGACTCGGTACAGATCGACCAGGAGCTGGGCTGGGCAGAAGCGCTGGGCATGAACACCATGCGGGTCTTCCTGCACGATCTGCTCTGGCAACAGGACTCGGCCGGCTTTCGCAGGCGCATCGACAGCTTCCTGGCCATTGCCGCACGGCACCACATCCGCCCCATGCTGGTGCTCTTCGATTCGGTGTGGGACCCGTCGCCCCACCTCGGCCCGCAGCATGCGCCGGTTCCCGGAGTGCACAACTCGGGCTGGGTGCAGAGTCCGGGCGCCAGAGCGCTCGCCGACACCGGTCAATACTCCCGCCTCGAGGTCTACGTGCAGGGTGTCCTGCGGGCGTTCGGGAACGATCCGCGGGTGCTCGCGTGGGATCTCTGGAACGAGCCCGGCGCGGATGCCACCGACTCGTATGGGAAGGAGGAGATCCACGACAAGCTCGCTCGGGTCACCGCGCTCCTTCCCCGGGTATTCGAGTGGGCCCGCGCCGTTCATCCGTCGCAGCCCCTCACCAGTGGTGTGTGCTGCGTCGAGTCGAACCCGGACGGAAGCCACCTGGGCACGCTCGCGGATATTCAGCTCCGCGAGTCCGACATCGTCACCTTCCACAACTACGGAGGGCCGGCGTCCTTCCGGCGACAAGTGCAATGGCTCAGGGAATACCATCGGCCGATCATCTGCACCGAGTACCTGGCTCGTTCGGTCGGGAGCACCTTCGAGGCCGTCTTGCCGATCGGGAAGGAGGAACGGGTCGGCATGATCAACTGGGGATTCGTGGCCGGGAAGACCCAGACCTATCTGCCATGGGACTCGTGGAAGCATCCGTACGTGGACCGGGAGCCGGCCGTCTGGCACCACGAGGTGCTCCGTCCGGATGGCACGCCCTATCGGCAGGAGGAGGTGGATTTGATCCGCCGGCTTACGGGTGCCGAGCAGGTGCGCTGATCGGCTCTCGCGCCTTCCTTGCCGGTCGGTTCGCTTGTGGATAATGTCGCAAACGAGGCCCATCATGACGCAATTCGGGCCCTGTTTTGCGGACACACAAGCCGAATATTGAGTATTCGTCCCCGACGCATCCCACAACGTTCCACAATAGCACGCACCTTCCCGGTCTCTCCGGAGCCCCGTATGCGATTGCGCCTGTCGCCGATCCTGGTCGTGCTGGGCCTGGCACCGCTTCCGCTCTACGCGCAGGGCGGCAGCATGGAGGACGTCACACGCGTGCTGCTGTTGGAGCACACCTTTACCTCCGCCGCGGACAGCGCCGTCACCGAGCTCAGGAAAGGAGTGATGTACTGGGCCGAGGTGGACGGGCCGGGAGCCCCCGACATCCGGTCGGTTCGGCGGTACGGCCATCGGGCCCTGGTGGTGGACACCGACACCACCTCCAGCACGGCGCGTTGGTTCGAGGTTCACGTGGGGCAGAACGGATCGTATGTGGTGCGTTTGACCCAGCTCTCGCCGGGCGACACGACGACGCTCAAGCTGTACCGCGACGACCCTGAGACCCGGCGCCTGGCCGAGCTGCACGACCGCGACTTCACGATGGGCGTCTTCTTCGGAGGCGGCGGGCACACGGGCTATCGTCTCGAGCCCTCGTTGGACGATCCCGGCAGTGGCCGGCAATTCGAAGGAGGGCTCATCACCCAGACCGGCGGCATCTTCTCCGCGCTCATCGGGCTCTCTCGGCACTCGCTGCACGACCCCGACTTCGCCATCCCATGGTTCTTCCTCGAGCCACGCGTGCTGCTGAAGAGCGGCCACTTCCTCGGCCGCCGCCGCACCGACGTGACCCTCACGTTGCGGCTGGCGGCGGCTCCCGAGTCGGGCCCCCATCACCTTCCACCGAACGTGTGGGCTCCCGGGATCACCCTCACCCATCATCTGTCGAGCGAGGGCCGGCGTCGCGGGCTGAGCCTCTACGCCGCGTGGCGGCATGGCTGGATCAGCAACGTTCCCGAGAGCCAGCGGAACGAAACCAACGAGTTCACGGCCGGGCTGGCGTGGCTGCCGTGATGGGCTCGAGTCACCCTGAACGCAGTGAAGGGGGCATACCCCAACTCATGCCCCCTTCGCTTCGCTCAGGGTGACTCCGCTCCCGCCGCTCGTCAGGTGCCGCGAGGGCCTAGCATGCGGATCACGTACGGCACGATGATCGTGCCCAGGATCCCGACGCCCACCCCCGCCCCGAACCAGTTCGCCTGGTCCCGGGGCTGCAGTCGGAGCGAATCGATGTCGGATCGCGCGAGGACGACCCAGCCTCGCGGCGGCCCGCCGAGCGGATCGACAACCCGGCCCCGGATGGAATCGGCGTCGATTGTTACCTCCCGAAGAACCACGGCCCGGTCGCAGCGCCAGACCTGCAGGCGCGTGGCGGGAGGCAGAGTGCCGGGGGCCGGGGATGACAAGGGAGTCCAGGACGAAGGGGCGCAGCTCAGTGACATCAGCACGGCAGCCCAGCCGCCGAGACGCCCGAGGCTGCGAAAAGGGCAAGCAGAGTGCCGAGGCATACACGCTCCGGAACGGGACGCCAGCACCTTACGGCGGGCGCGTCCACTGAGCGTGACCTGGGCGGCGGCGAGTCCTCCGTGTCTTCCGTGCTTCCGTGGTGAACAGAACACCCGGCGTCGCGCTAGCGCCCTCCGAGACGCTGCGCGAACAGCCAATCGGTGAACTCCCTGGACGCATACGCCGCGTCCCAGGAATCGTGATCCACTCCGAGAAACTCCGTGTACCGCACGTTGCTGCCGGCGGCCTTCAACGCGGCGGCGGCCTCCCTGGAGGCCGTCACCGGAATCACCTGATCCATCTCTCCGTGGAATATCCAGATCGGCAGCCGGCGGAGCCGCCGCGCGAGGCTGGGGAGAGGAGATCCACTGTCCACGGGCACGACGGGCACCGTGCCGAAGTGTCCCGGGAGCTCGGGAACCCACCCGCAGATCGGGGCCACCGCCGCGAAGAGGTCGGCGTGGCGGTAGGCGAGATACCACGTTCCGTGTCCACCCATCGACAGGCCCGTGAGGTAGACCCGAGCCGGATCCACGCGGAACTCCTCCATGCTCCGCCTGAGCGCAAGCATGGCCGCCTCCGCCGGCGCGCCGACCCACTGCGAGTCCGCGGGGAGCTGCGGGAAGACGATGATCGCGGGGAACCGCGTGGGGTCGCGCCGGACCGCGGGTGCGAGGCCGACGGTGGTCTGCAGCAGCCCGTCGGCACCGCGCTCGCCGGCTCCGTGGAGGAACAGGATCACGGGCCAGGCACGGGTCGCGACATAGTCGGCGGGGACGTACACTTGGTACCGATAGGTCAGGGCGCCCTGCACGACGGTTCGGTCGAGGAAGCCCGTCTCGTGACGCTGAGCAGACATCGGCGGGGCCAGGCAGGCGAGAGCGGTCAGGACCAGGAGAATGGTTGGGCGCATCCATCAATATGGGTCCATCTGGCTCCTGCAACGATGCCCGGGTTCGGAAGCTTCCGATGACCATGAAGACCCAGTACTACACGTCGTCCAGCCTCGACGGATTCATCGCGGACCGACACCAGTCGCTGGACTGGCTGTTTCAGTTTCACGGCCGCCCGGGGCCGATCGATGCCTTCCCGGCCTTCATTCGGGAGGTCGGGGCGATCGCGATGGGATCGACGACGTACGAGTGGGGCCTGCGCAACCACGTCTTCCGGGATCCCGAGCGACCGCAGCCCTGGCCGAGCGCGCAACCCACCTGGGTCTTCACCTCGCGCTCACTCCCCGGCGCCCCCGGCGGCGACATCCGGTTCGCGAAGGGCGATGTCAGGCCAGTGCACGCGCAGATGGTCGAGGCGGCAGGCGGGAAGAACATCTGGCTCGCCGGCGGGGGCGATCTGGTGGGCCAGTTCCACGATCACGGCCTGCTCGACGAGCTGATCGTGAGCGTCGCATCGGTGACGCTGGGCGCCGGGGCGCCGCTGCTTCCCCGCGCGATCACGACACCGCCGCTGCGGCTGGTCTCCGCTACTCGCTACGGCGAGGCGTTCGTTCAGCTGCGGTACGAGGTGGCTCGCGGTAAGCGGTGAGCGGTAGGAGTCACCCTGAGCGGAGCGAAGGGGGCATGCGTCGGCTCATGCCCCCTTCGCTCCGCTCAGGGTGACTTCCCGCTCACCGCTCACCGCTCACCGCCCCCTACGGCTCGATCGGAACCCGCGTGAGCGTGAACAGATCCTTGCCCTTGCCGGGATTGATCGTGAGCCGGGTGTAGGAGCTGGGGCTGCTGCTCCCATCCACCACATGCCGGGTCACGTTCGTCGCGACCGGCGTCACCGGATGGAGATCCGAGAACAGCTTCACGCTCGGCGTGATCGCCGTGCCGGGCGTGAACGGCGTGTCCACCCGCCACACGTGCGAATCGCCCTCCAGCAGCAGCACCGGCCCGCCGAAGTCCGCGGCCAGCGTGCCGATCTGCTCGACCAGCGCGTCGAATCCGTTCCACGCCGGCTCGGCCGGATCCCACATGTCCGCCTGGAACGCGAGGACCACCCCGCGGGCCTTGGTCCGGGTCGCGCGGTCGAACGCCTGCGCGATCCACACGCTGTCGGCCTTCGCGCGGGCCGCGAACTCGTCGGCCTGGCTGGGAAAATCCTGATAGTTCGCCGGCATGTCGGTCGCCGGGTCCTGCGACCAGGGCGCCAGGTCGTTGTTGCTGCCCTGGATGTTGAGCACCGCGAAGACCACGCTCCCCTGGGTCCAGGTGACGTTCTCGACGTAATCCGAGTAGCTCGGGTCGCTGGCCTGGGTGGTCACGTGGCGCGGGTTCTGACCCAGGGTCTGGCCTGGCGTCGGGAAGAACAGCGTGCGGATGGCCTCGAGCCGCTCGGTGGGCGTGTTCAGGCCGTTGTTCTTGATGAACTGGTGGCAGTCCACCCACTCGTTGTCACCGGGAGTGTAGACCAGCGGATCCTCGAACGTGTCGAACAGGCTCTTGATGTTGGCGAAGTAGCTGTCGAGGCAGCCGGTGCCGCTGCCCGACTCGATGTCACCCACGTGGATCACCAGCGAGACGGCCGGGTCGGCGTTGATCTGCGCGATGAGCCGCGGGAGCTCAGCCAGCTTGGCGGCGCCATAGGGCCGGTCGCCGATGATGGCGTAGGAGAAGCCGGCGTTGTCGACTGCCGCGGCCAGCGGAGCGGGATTGGCGGCGGCGGATGGCGCGTCGGGGCTGTCGGCGTTGCAGGCCGCGAGCAGCGCGAGCGGCAACCCGAGCAGGGCGTAGTACCTGCGCATGCGAGGGATCTCCGATGGAGTAGAGGGTGGCTCGAGCCCGGCGGCGCCGAACCCGATCACCTAACCAGTCCACCGGCTGAAACAGCGCGGTCACGTCCCCGTGGCATACCCGTCACATGAGGCGCGGGACACTTTGACCTGGCTCGCTTAGTTTGCTGTTCCGTTTGAACAGCGCGCGAGCCGGCTATTCCACCCGCGTACCACCCCTTATCGGCGCGTCTTCGCAACCAACCATTTCCCGGAGCCGACGTTGACTGAGAACAAGCGCACCATCGACCGATACATGGCCGGGTTCCGCGGAGGCGACCACGCCCTCATCCTGGGTTGCCTGACGGATGACGTGGAGTGGGAAATCCCCGGCATGTTCCATTCGCGCGGCAAGGCGGCGTTCGACCGGGAGATCGAGAACGAAGCCTTCGTCGGGCTCCCCGACATCGTGGTCACCCGGGTGATCGAGGAAGACGATGTGGTCGTCGCCGAAGGGTCGGTCCGCACGCAGAAGCGCGACGGCGGCGAGCTGCGGCTCAGGTTCTGCGATGTCTTCGTCATGGAGGCAGGCTTGATCAAGCGGCTG
>DATEJD010000018.1:0-2007 GCA_035278325.1 Gemmatimonadales bacterium
GGCGCTCGCGACGACGAGGGCAGCTCCCAGAACGTTCGCTCGCTTCATTGTCTCTCCCGACGAAGAAGTGGTGACGCGCGGAAACAAAAAAGCCCCTCGAATCAATCGAGCGGCCGGGGAACTCCCAACATCCTGCACCCGAAACGGCTCGACATCCTACGTGAATGCGTAGTAATTCGCGGCGCGATTGCGGTTCGAGTTGCCCAGGGGAAGCATCAGATCAATGTACCTGCCGAACACGGACCGTCAAGGCGCCGCCACGAGCGTCGCGGACGCCGCCTGGCGACAGTAATGTCGAGATCGCAGTTCAACAGATAGATCTGCGCCAAATATGTCTGAATAAATGGCCCGGTTGCGGCATCCAGCGTGAGCGGCAGCAACGCCACCGCGCCGCTCGAGCCGGTCCTGCGGCGTTCCGGTCTTGACGTGCGGCATCACGTAATAGAGTGTCCGGCGGCGATGCCGAGCGGCGCGGCTGGGCGCCATCGCCGCCTCGAGGCCCACTGCCCACGGCTTGCGGCGCTGCCGCCGACTGTGCAGCTTGCATCCGACGCCCCGCGAAAGGCTTCCGTGGAAGCCGAACCCACCTTCATCAAGCGTTTCGGCGACTTGGTCGCCCTCCTGCGCGCCGACCCCGGCAACGACGCGGCGCAAGATCTGGCACTTGCCACATCCGCTGCGGCCGTCGAGACGGAGCCCGTCGTCCTCGAGGCCGGCATCGCGTGGAGCGTCATTCCCGACGATCTCACCCTCAAAGGGCGGCTGCTCGCCCGTCACATCGAAACGATCCGAATCGCGGCCGGCACCGGACCCGAAGAGCTGCTGACGCTCGCTCGGGCGCTGAGCCATGACGCGGTCCCGGTTCAGAGCTCTCCCAACATCCAGGTGGAAATGGTGCAGTTTCTTACGCCACCGCCTGCTCCGTCGACCCCGACGCCGGCCACGCCAGCGCCAGCTCCTCGGACCCAGTTGAATCGCGCTACCGAGCGCCGGAGCTGGACCGATCGGCGCAGGCCGGGGGGCGTCCGGCACCTCGGCATCGAGCGCCGGCAGGCGCCGGACCGCCGAGTCACCGGGGAGCGACGGGTCGAGATCATCCGGGACCAGCAGGCCGAGTCGGCTCGACTGCACGAGACGCTGGTCCGGAGCGTTCGGAGCCTCACCTGGGACGCGGCGCTCACGGCGGCGCTGGCGCTCGTGCGCCTGGTGCCTAAGGTTCCGGCGGCCGAGCGGCGCACGTTCGGCATCCATCTCCGCCGCGCGATTCCTCGCCGCGCCATCGAGTCCCTGGTGGGTCTGGGCGAGCGGGAAGCGGAGCAGCGTCCGCGGGCTGCCGAAGTGCTCCGGTGGATCGGTCTCGATGCCGCCGAGGTCGTGCTCGACCGCTTGCTCGAGGGCGAAGCGCTGGGCGTCCGGGGCTTCTACTACGACGTGCTCGGCGGCATGCCGGGGGTGTATCCGCTCGTGACACCCCTGCTCGCGAGCCGTCGGCCCCTCTCGGTGCGGCACGGCGCGGCGCTGCTCGGTCGACTGGGCCTGCCGGCGGGCATCGATGAGCTGCTGCCGCTCCTTACCCACCGCGACGAGGGCGTTCGAGTCGCCGCGGTACGGGCCATCGGCGAGATCCACGAGGGATCGGCCGCGGATGCTCTGCGCCAGGCCCTCCACCATCCCGACGCGCGCACCCGCGCCGCTGCGGCCGACGCGATCGGAGTGTGGCGGGGCGGCGTGCTGGCCATCCTGATCGTCGCCACACTCGAGACCGAGCGCGACCGCGGCGCCTGGCAGTCGATGGTGAGCGTGCTGGGCCGCCTGGCGACGATCGAAGCCTGCTCGGCGCTCGCGCACGTGGCGCTGACGCGGCGGAGCATGGTTCGGCGGACCGGCTATTCCACCACCCAGCGCCTGGCCGCCGTCGAGGCGCTGGGCATGACCCACGCCCCGACAGCCCGCGGTACCCTGGAGCGGCTCGCCCGCGACGCCGAGGGCGTGGTGCGCTACGCCGCC
>DATEJD010000019.1:0-12105 GCA_035278325.1 Gemmatimonadales bacterium
CGGACTGACGGCCAATCCCTCATCTCATTCATGGAATCGGCATGACCTACGAGTGCACGACGGCGCTGGACGGCGGCGAGGTGCTGCGCCGCGCGAAGCGGTTCTTCGCGGAGCGGGTCCCGATGCAGGCGGCGTTCCCGGAAAAGGAAGGTCCGACCTATCTCACGCTGCGGGGGCAGGGCGGCGAGGAGATCGCGATCGCCGTGAGCCAGGCGCCGGACGGCACCCGGGTACGCGCATCCACGCTGCTGTTCGACCAGGCGGTGGATCGGTTCCTCTCGACTCTCCCCACCGCGGAGCAGCCGGCATGAGCGACACCCTTCCTGTCCGGGTCATGGTCCAGGATGTCTGGGACGAGGTGCGGCTCGACCTGCCCAGCGCCACGCCGCTCGCGGAGGTCAAGCGTCGCGCCCTCGCGGCCACCCGGGTGCTGCGCGATCCGGGAGCCTACGTACTCAAGTTCCGCGGGGCCGAGCTTCAGAACGAGTCCGAGTCATTGGCGCAGGCGGGCGTGGTTCCCAACGGCGCCCTGATCGTCTTGCCCAAGCGACGGCGACCGGTCCGGTAGCGTTCGGCAGCCTGGAGGAACATCGCTCGTGCGCTGGCTCAGGCGGCTGGTAGTGTGCTGGTCCTGACGCACCCCGATTGCCTTCGGCACGACCCCGGGCCCGATCACCCGGAGACGCCAGCCCGCCTGCGCGTGCTGCTCGAGCGGGCTCGCGCCGAGCCTGGCGTTGAGGTGCGCGAGGCCAACGCCGCTACGCTCGATCCGGTGCTCGCCATTCACCCTCGCCCATACCTCGACGGGCTGGCCGCCATGAGCGCCCGCGGCGGTGGCGCGCTGTTTCTCGATACGATCGTGAACCAGGCGAGCTGGTCCGCCGCGCTCGGCGCCGTGGGGGCGGTGCTGGCCGGGGTGGACCACGCGCTCGCGGGTCGAGGCCACGCCTTCGCGGCGGTGCGGCCGCCGGGCCATCACGCGCTCGCCTCCAAGGCGATGGGCTTCTGCCTCATCGCCAACGCGGTGGTCGCGGCGCGCCACGCGCAGCGAGCGGGTCGAAGCCGCGTGCTCATCGTGGACTGGGACGTGCACCACGGCAACGGCACTCAGGCGCTGGTTGAGCACGACGAGACCGTCCGGTACGTCTCCCTCCATCAGCATCCGTGGTACCCCGGCACCGGCATGGCCGACGAGCGCGGGGTCGGAAACATCTTCAACGTGCCGCGCGGCCCCGGCGCGCCCCCCGCGCGGTACGTGGAGGATCTCTGGGCGGCCATCGTCGCCGCCACCGCTGGGTGGCGCCCGGACCTGCTGCTGGTGTCCGCCGGCTTCGACGCGATGCGTGGCGATCCGCTCGGCGGCTTCACGCTCGAGTCGAAGCACTACGCCGATCTCACGCTCCGGCTGCGCGAGCACCTGCCCGCCACGCCGATCGTGGGCCTGCTCGAGGGCGGCTACGTGCCCGACCGACTGGCCGATGGCGCGCTGGCGCACGTGCTGGCGCTCGCCTAAACTCCCCACCGGTTCGACCATAGCGGCCGTTTCCCCCCGCCGTCATCGACGAGGATCCCGTGGCCCAGCAACTCCACATGGAAGCCGAATACCTGGAGCTCCGCACCAGGCACCCGTTCATCATCGCGCGGGGCGGGCAGAGCGACTATCGGACGATCTGGGTGCGCCTCCGGGATGCCGACGGCCACGTCGGGTGGGGCGAGGCGACGCCGTCCCGGTTCTACGGCGAGACCGCGGAGACGGTGCTCGCGGCCCTCAACGTGTACGCCGGCGCCATGCCGTGCGACCCGTTCGACATCGAGGAAACCGAGCTCCGCTGGGAGTCGATGCTTCGCATTCACGCCTCGGCCCGCGCGGCGCTGTCCGGCGCGCTGCACGATCTGGTGGGCAAGCGGCTGGGCGTTCCGCTGTACCGGCTGTGGGGACTGGATCCGGCCAAGGCGCCCAAGTCGACGTTCACCATCGGCCTCGACACCCCCGAGCGCATCCGCCTCAAGGTGCAGGAGGCGGCCGAGTATCCGATTCTCAAGATCAAGCTGGGCACGGACAGAGATGTGGAGATCCTCCGCACCATCCGCGAGGCCACCGATCGGGAGATCCGGGTCGACGCCAACTGCGGCTGGACCGTCAAGCAGGCGATCGCCATGCTGCCGGTGCTGCAGGAGTTCGGCGTGACCGTACTCGAGCAGCCGCTCCCGCCGGACCAGATCTCCGGGCTGGCCGAGATCAGCCGGCGCGCCACCATTCCCGTCATCGCCGACGAGAGCTGCCGCACGGCGGTGGACATCCCGCCGCTGGTGGGCGCGGTCGACGGCATCAACATCAAGCTGGCCAAGTGCGGCAGCCTGCGGGAGGCGCTCCGGATGATCGCGGTCGCCCGGGCCCACGGGATGATGGTGATGGTCGGCTGCATGATCGAGAGCTCGCTCGGCATCACGGCGGCGGCGCACTTCACCCCGCTGGTGGACATCGTGGACCTCGACGGCGCCGCGCTGCTCGCGAGCGATCCGTTCGTCGGCGCCGGCATCGCCGGAGGCCAGGTGACGCTGCCCGACGGGCCCGGGCTCGGCGTCCGGGCGAGATGACGGAGCGCTTCGCCCAGGTCGCCCTCCCGCTCCCGCTCGCTTCCTCGTACACCTACCGCATTCCCGAGACGCTGGGCGACCGGGTGGTCCCCGGCGCCCGGGTGGTCGTCCCGGTCCGACGCCGGGAGCTGATCGGTATCGTCATCGCTGCCGATGAGCCGGCGCCCGCCGCAGCAGCGCGTGATATCCTCGCCGCGCCAGACCCCGACCCGGCGATCCCGGCCGGCCTCCTGGAGACCGCCCGCTGGATGGCGGGCTACTATGGCGCCCCCCTCGGGTTGGCGCTCAAGTGCATGCTGCCTGCCGGCATGTGGGGCGAGTCGCAGGTGATCGCAACCCTCGCGCGCGGCGCGCGGGTGCCGGGGGGCCTCGCGGGCGACATCGTGGCCCGGCTCGAGGAGCGCGGCGGAGAGGCCGTGGTGAGCACCCTGGCGCGGGCGGTCAAGCGGCCGGTGTGGGATGCGCTCGATCGTCTGGCCAGGGTCGGCGCAGTGACGCTAAGGGTCGAGCCCCCGGATACCGAGGCGGCGGTGCTGACCGAGCGCATGGTGAGCCTGGCCGGCGAGCCAGCGACGCTCATCGAGCGCGACCAGCTGTTCCGCCGGGCGCGACAGCAGCGCCGCCTCTACGAGGCGCTGGAGGAGCTGGGCGGGAGCGCGCTGGTCAGCCACGTCACGGGGCAGCTCGGCTTTACCGTCGCGGTGCTCCGGAGCCTGGAGCGACGAGGGCTGGTGCGGGTCGGACGCGCCGAGCGGCTCCGCGACCCGTTCGCGGGGTTCGCCGCCGTGCCGCCGCCCGCCACGCTCACCGCGGATCAGCAGGCGGCGCTCGCGGCGGTACAGTCGCTGGCCCCGGGCGACGGCGCCGTGCTGTTCGGCGTGACCGGGAGCGGCAAGACGCTGGTGTACCTCGAGGCGGTGCGCCGGGCGCTGGCGGCAGGGAAGGGGGCCATCGTGCTGGTCCCCGAGATCGGCCTCACGCCCCAGACGGTGAGCCGGCTTCGCGGCGCGTTCGGCGACCAGGTGGCCGTGCTCCACAGCGGGCTCTCGGACGGCGAGCGGGCCGACGCGTGGCGGCTGCTGCGGCGCGGCGAGCGCCGCGTGGCTGTCGGGGCCCGTTCGGCGGTGTTCGCCCCGGTGCAGGATCTCGGGCTCATCGTGCTCGACGAGGAGCACGAGACCAGCTACAAGAACGGCGAGGCCCCCCGCTACCATGCGCGGGATGTGGCCGCGGTTCGGGCTCGGATCGAGGGCGCCGGCCTCGTGCTCGGGAGCGCGACGCCGTCGCTCGAGACCATGGCGCTGGCCGACAGCCGGCTCCGGCTGCTCCGACTGCCCGAGCGCATCGGGGCGCGGCCGTTGCCCCCGGTCGAGCTGATCGATCTCCGGGTGGCGCCCAAGGTCGACGGTACGGGAGCGGTCACCTGGTCCGAAGCGCTCGACCAAGCCATCCTCGCGACGCTGGCGCGGAAGGAGCAGGCGCTGCTCCTGCTCAACCGCCGCGGCTACGCGGCGTTCCTGCAGTGCCCCGACTGCGGCGAGGTCTGGCAGTGTCCCCGCTGCTCGATCTCACTCACCGTGCACACGGCGCCCCCCGGCCTGCGGTGCCACTACTGTGGCCACGAAGAGCCGCTGCCGTATACCTGTCGGGCGTGCGCGAGCCCGGTGCAGCGGATGCGCGGCTTCGGGACCCAGCAGCTCGAGCGGCTGCTGGCCGAGCGCTATCCCGAGGCGAGGCTGGCCCGGATGGACCTGGACACGACGAGCACCAAGTGGTCCCACCAGCGCATCCTCGCCTCGGTCGAGTCCGGCGAGGTGGACCTGCTACTGGGCACGCAGATGATCGCCAAGGGCCTCGACTTTCCCAACGTGACGCTAGTGGGCGTGGTCGATGCCGACACCGGGCTCTACCTGCCGGATTTCCGGGCGGCGGAGCGCACCTTCCAGCTCCTCGCGCAGGTGGCGGGCCGCGCCGGCCGCGGGCCACGCGGCGGCCGGGTACTGGTGCAGACCAGGCATCCGACCCACCATGCGCTGGTGTGGGCCGCGCGGCACGACACCGAGGGCTTTCTGCGTCAGGAGCGGGCGCTGCGCGAGTCGCCGCCGTATCCGCCGGAGACCTCGCTCGTCAACCTGGTGGTCTCGGGCCCGGACGAGCGCGCGGTGAGCCGCCGCGCCGCCGATTTGGCGGACTGGTGCAATGGCCTGCTCGCCCGATACGCGCTGCCGGTGACGCTCCTGGGGCCGGCTCCCTGTCCGCTGGCCCGGATCAAGGACCGCTGGCGCTGGCATGTGCTGCTCAAAGGATCGTCGGAGGTGCTGGGCCGCATCGTGCGCTACGCCGCGACCCGGCTGCCGCGGGCCGGGGAGGTGCGGGTGGTGATCGATCGGGATCCGGCGAGTCTGTTGTGAGGCCGATAGGGCGATAGGGCGATAGGGGGAGTCACCCTGAACGCAGTGAAGGGGGCATGCCCGAACGCACGCCCCCTTCGCTTCGCTCAGGGTGACTGCCCCTATCGCCCTAAACCGCCCTCTCGCCTACTGCCCCGCCGGCGCCCTATACCCGATCTCCATGCCGAGATATACCACCCGTCGCGGCGCCGGCTCGAAGACGCGGCCGCCGATCCCGTTGAGCGTGACCGAGCCGACGTATTGGCGGTCCCACAGGTTGTTGACGCCGAGGAATGGACCCAGCTGGAGGCTGCCGACATCGCCCTGCCATCCCAACCGGGAGTTGGTGACGCCCGCGCCCCACGCATCGACGAAGATCGTGTTCGCGTCGTCGGCCACCAGCGAGGTGCTGATGGTGTGGTCGGCGTCCAGAAAGAAGCCGCGCGGCAGGGTGGTCCGGAGCCCGAAGCGCCAGTAGTGCTCGGGGACGCCGGGCAGCCGATTGCCGTCGAACTGGCCGCTGGCGAAGCGATAGCGGGCGTAGGTGTAGGCTCCGCTCAGCGTGAGACCGGTGGTGGGCGTGACCGTGAGGCCCACCTCGGCGCCGTCGTTGTGCGTCTTGCCGGTGTTGCCGAAGAACGCGCGGCCGCCGATCTCGCCTACCTGGACGATCGCGTCCGTGATCCGCCCGAGGAACAGGGCGACGGAGTAGCTCACGCCCGGCGCGGGCTGCCCGCGGGCCCCGACCTCGTAGTTCACCGCGCGCTGGGGGCCCAAGTTCGGGTTGAAGCCACCCGCGCCGCTCGGCTGGTTCGCCAGCTCGGTGGTGGTCGGGGTCTCGAACGAGGTCGAGACGTTGACGTAGGGCACGAACCGGTCGCCGAAGGCCCAGCTGGCGCCGATGTTGCCGCTCACCGACGACATGGTGCGGTCGCCGCTGTCGTCCGTGCCGTCGCCGAAGTAGGCGTCGAGCACCGAGAACCGGACCCAGTCGTAGCGGGCGCCAGCGCTCAGCAGCAGCTCCTCGCGCGGGCTCCACTGGAGCTGGCCGAACGGCCCGAGCTCCGTCACCATCTCCCGCTGGTCGAGGAACACCTGGTCGGTCTTGGCGCCGGCATTGGAGACGAAGTTCGCCCGCACATCCCGCAGCCGCTGCAGGTCCGCTCCCGCGACCAGGCGGGGAGCGGTCGCCACGGTGCCGAGCTTCCGGCTGCCGCTCAGGCGGAGCCCGCCGACCGTGCGGTCGATGGTCACGTACGTGCCCGCCGTCGGGCCCGGATTGATGTCCGGCGGCGCCGCGAGCGGGTTCGCGAGATCGCGGAGCACGCCAAATACGGTCACGTCATATTCGTTCCCCGCCGCATCGAAGTGCTTGAGGCCGAGGGACAGCTGCTGCTGCTGCACGTCCTTGTCGGCGCCGCGCCGGATGTTGGTCGCCGCCGCCGAGTCTGGATTGGCCCGGTACTCGGCGAGCGTGAGCGCGCCGGGGTTCTGGGCCTCGGGGTTGTCCGCGAGGCTCAGCCGCAGCGTACCGAGCGTGCTGCCGCTGAACACGTAATCCACCCCGGCGTTGAGCTGCCGGGTCTCCGCGGCGCTGTGCTGGCGGAAGCCGTCGGCCTTGAACTGGGAGATCGACAGGGTACCGCTGGCCGCGCCCATCCGGCCCGAGGTCCAGCTCTGCCACTTGTAGAAGCCGTCGTCGTTACGCTCCCCGCTCCCGCCCTGGAATCGCACCCGCTGGGCGAACGGCCCTGGCGCGGCGCGCTCGGTCTCCAACGAGATCACGCCACCCGAGGCGTTGCCGTAGAGCGACGAGCTGGCGCCGCGCAGCACCTCGGCGCGCTCGAGGTCGCCGAAGTCGACGTTGGTGAGCTGGCTCTGGCCGTCGGGGAGAGTCTGCGGCACGCCGTCCACCAGCACCTTGAGGCCACGGATGCCGAAGTTGGATCGGCTGCCGAATCCCCGAATCGATATCCGTTGGTCGAGCGAAAAGTTGTACCGGTTGGCCACCACGACGCCGGGGATGTTGCTCAGGGCCTCGTCGATGCCCACCGTCTGTTGGCCCCGTTGCAACGCGGTACGGTCGAGGACCGCCGTGGCGAACGGTACCCGAGCCAACGGCTCGGTGGTCCGCGTAACGGTCACGTTGAGCTCGGGCAACTCGGTCACGCGGGTGGTGTCCCGCGTGGTCTCCGCGCGCGTCGGCTGCTGAGCGGCCGTGGTGTCCCGGGTGGTGTCCGCCCGCGTCGGCTGCTGACCGGCCAGGGAAGCGGGAACGGTGAAAGCGACGGCGAGCACGGCCAGTACGAGTTCCCATCGGCGCATGGAGCTCTCCTCAAGTGAACCTGAAAGCTAACCCGTCCCGCCTCGCCGGTGTGCTTGTATCCCCTTCGCGCTCCCTCTAGTTTCCTCCCGCACATGCCCACGACCCACAGCACATTGCCGGATTTCACCCGGGCGCCGTTCGCCGGCGCGCCGGGGGCCCGCTTCGCGCCGCTGCCGGCCGATGGCGTGCTGCCCGAAGGCTTCTTCTCGACCTCGAATCTCCCCACGTACGTCCACGTGGACGGCGAGTGGGTGGCCCCGACCCGCCCACGCATGGACTGCGTCCTGGTCAGGCGCGGCCGGACCATCGAGACCATCGAGCCGCGGCGGCTCAAGCAGGGCGAGCTCGTCGCCATGGGCGAAGCGGAGGACGGGAGCGACGGCATCGTGGTCCACGCCGAGGGATTCCTGGGCGGCGGTCACGGCGCCAACGAGTTCCGCTTCATGTCCACGGAGGTGAGCCGCGAGCGACCGGTCAACTACGAGGAGCTGGCGGCGCGGGTGGGCGAGGAGAAGCGCCGCGGCGGTTATCTGGTGTGGGTCGTGGGCCCCGCGCTGGTGCACTCCCGGGCCCGCGCCGATTTCGAGTGGTTCATCCGGAACGGCTACGTGCAGGCGGTGCTGGCCGGCAACGCGGTCGCGGTGCACGACATCGAAGCGGCCATCTTCGGCACCACGCTGGGCATGTCCAACACGGGCCAGCCCACCGAGGGCGGCCACGGGCTGCACATGCGCGCCATCAACCGGGTGCGAGCGGCCGGCTCGATCGAGCGGGCGGTCGAGACCGGGCTGATCAGGAGCGGGATCATGCACGCGCTGGTGACCCAGCGCGTGCCGTACGTGCTGGCCGGCTCGATCCGCGACGACGGCCCGCTCCCTGGCGTCTTCAGCGACACGCTGGCGGCACAGGATGCGATGCGCGAGCACACGGTCAAGGCGACCGGCGCCATCTTCGTGGCCACCGCGCTCCACGCGATCGCCGTGGGCAACATGCTGCCGGCGTTCTACCTGAGCGGGGATGGCCCGGCTCCGCTCATGACCATCTGCGTGGACCAGACCGAGTTCGTGGTCAACAAGCTCAAAGACCGGGGCACCCACCAGGCGTACGGTGTCGTGACCAACGCGCAGGACTTCATGCACGTGCTCAGGTTCTACACCGAGCGCTGGCAGCAGGGGGCGGCGTGAGTGGCTTCGGCTGGCCCCGTCTCGCCGCCGCGGTGGCAGAGCAGATTCCCCCCGCGGAGGTGGACGGCATCTGGGTGTTCGCCACCCTGCGTCACGAAGGCCGGGAGTGGGGAACCGCCATCCTGTCACGTGCCGACGGCGACCGCCGCCGGATCTACACGGCCCGCTACATGCTCGCCATCAAGGGCAAGGAGCGGGGGAAGTTCGAGTCGTCGGTGCAGGAAGTCGGGAGCGGCCCGGTGGAGGCGCTTGCCCAGCTGCTGCAGGACGCCCAGCGCCGCATCGACGACGAGCAGCCGCCCACGCCCGTTCCGCCTGAGGAATGGTTCGCGGCCGCTGCCGATGCCCAGTCTCGCTAGCGGGGAGGGCGTGGCCCTCCTCGAACGCTTTCGCCGCTACCTCCGCGACCACCGGCAGCCAGTGACGCGCCAGCGCGATCTGGTCGCCCAGGTGGTGCTCCTCTCCGACGATCACCCCTCGGTCGAAGGTATCCGCCGTGTCCTCAAGGAGCGCGGCGAGCACGTCGGCACCGCCACCGTGTACCGCACCCTCGAGGTGCTGGTGGAGAGCGGACTGGTCCGGGCCCACGACTTCGGCGAGGGGTTCAAGCGCTACGAGCCGATGCCGGCCCAGGCGGATCACGAGCACCTGATCTGTGAGCGCTGCGGGCGGGTGGTCGAGTTCCAGAACGAGCGGCTCGAGCGGATGCTCCCGATCATCGCCGACGAGCACGCCTTCCAGCACCAGCGTCACCGGGTCGAGATCTACGGCGTGTGCCGCGATTGCCGGCAGCGCGAGCTGGGTGCCCTGTGAGTGAGCCGGCGTCGCTGGGCCTGTTCGTCGCGTTCGCCGCGGGGCTGCTGAGCTTCCTGTCGCCCTGCGTGCTCCCGCTGGTCCCTTCCTATATCGGCTTTCTCACCGGCATGAGCCTTCCGGAGATGGCCGCGCGCCGCCGGGTCGCGCTGCTTCACGCGCTGCTCTTCGTGCTGGGGTTCTCGCTGGTCTTCATGATCCTCGGCGCCAGCGCCACGGCCCTGGGCCGGGCGCTCAACTATTACCAGCAGTGGCTCCAGCGCATCGGCGGGCTGCTCATCATCCTGTTCGGGCTGGTGTGCCTCGGTGTCATCCGGACACCGCTCCTCAACCAGGAGCACCGGCTGCAGATCGAGCAGAAGCCGGTCGGGTTCCTGGGCTCGGCGTTGGTGGGGATGGCGTTCGGGGCAGGGTGGACGCCGTGCATCGGGCCGGTGCTGGGGGCCATCCTGGGCCTCGCCGCCACGAGCCAGGACCTCTCCCGCGGCTTGCTGCTGCTCGGGGTATACTCGGCGGGCCTCGCCGTGCCGTTCCTCCTCGCCGCGGCGGCGCTGGATGCGTTCCTCGACTGGTTCCAGCGCTTCCGGCGCTACCTCCCGTGGGTCATGCGGGCCAGCGGCGCGCTGCTGATCTTCGTCGGTATCCTGATGGCGACGGGCGAGTTCACCCGACTGGCGGGCTGGCTGCAGGGGTTCACGCCGGAGGTGCTGCGGGAGCAGATCTGAACGGTGAGGGAGACGGCGAACGGCGTCACCCTGAGCGGAGCGAAGGGGGCATGCGTTCGGGCATGCCCCCCTCACTTCGTTCGGGGTGACTCACCTCCCGCTTAACGCTCCCCGCTCACCGCCTCCCGTTCCCCGCTCACCTCCTCCTCCTCCTCCAACTCCTCCTCGAGCTGCTGCCGGCGCAGCAGCTCCCAGTAGCGGCCGCCGCGCGCGATCAGATCGCCGTGGGTGCCCTGTTCCACCACCCGCCCGCGCTCCAGCACGAGGATCCAGTCGGCGTCGCGCACGGCGGCCAGGCGGTGTGAGACGATGATGCTGGTGCGGCCCACCAGCGCGCCCCTGAGGGCGCGCAGAATCTTGGCCTCGGTCTGCGCGTCCACGGCGCTCAGCGCGTCGTCCAGCACGAACACGGGCGGGTCCTGCGCCAGGGCGCGCGCGATAGCGCTGCGCTGCTTCTGACCGCCGCTCAGGTTGATTCCGCGTTCGCCCAGCATGGTGTCGTACCCGTGGGGCAGGGCGGGGAGCGCCTCGGTGAGCTGCGCCACCTCCGCCACCTGCTCGAGCCGCCCATCGTCCGGCGCCCCGAGCAGGACGTTGTCGCGCAGGGTCTCGCTGAACAGGAACGTCTCCTGGGGCACGAATCCGATGGCGCGGCGGAGCTCGGCGAGCGGGAGGCGACGGATGTCCACGCCGTCCAGCAGAATGGCACCGGCATCGGGGTCATAGGCGCGAACCAGCAGGTCCACCAGCGTCGTCTTGCCCGAGCCGGTGGCGCCGACGATCGCGAGTGACCGCCCCGCCTCTACCCGGAACGAGATGTCCTCCAGTACCGCGCCGCGATCGCGCGCCCCGGGATAGGTGAACGACACGTGGCGGAACTCTACCGTGCGGCCGCCCCGCGCCGCGGGCATGGTGAGCGGGGTCTCAGGCTCGCCGATCGCGGCCGGCTCACGGAACAGCTGGTTGATGCGGCCCATCGAGGCCGCCCCGCGCTGAACCAGGTTCACGGCCCAGCCCAGGGCGATCATCGGCCAGACCAGCATGGCCAGGTACACACCGAACGCGACGAACGCGCCGACCGTGATCGTTCCCTGCATCACCAGCCGCCCGCCGACGTAGAGCACGGTGAGGGCGCTGAGCCCGCCCAGCAGCGTGAGCAGCGGGAAGAACACCCCCTGGATCCGAGCCAGCTCGACGTTTCGGGTCATATACGCATCACTGAGACCGCGGAAGGCACCGATCTCGGCCTGCTCCTGTCGATAGGCGCGGACCACCCGCACGCCGCTCAGGTTCTCGTGTGCCTGCGTCGTGAGCTCGCTGAACTGCTCCTGGATGGCCTGGCTCCGGCGGTGGATGCGCTGGCCCAGCGACACCATCGCGACCGGCAGACCCAGGAGCGGCACGAAGGCCATCAGGGTGAGCCGTGGATTGATACCGACCATCGCGGGTGCAATTAGGAGGGCACGTATAGTAGTATCCACCAAATACATAACGGCGGGGCCGGCCACCATCCGCACGGCGAGCAGATCGTTGGTGGTGCGGGCCATCACATCGCCGGTCGGGTAGCGATCGTAGAATTCCGCCGACATCCGCTGCAAATGTCGGTACAGGTGGTCCCGGAGATCCGTCTCGACACGGCGGCTGCCGCTGTTCAGCAGCTCGCGCATGCCGTAGCGGGCAATGCCTCCGAGGAGGGCCACGAGCAGCAGGAGACCGATGGCGTGCTGGACGGCGGAGAATCCCGTGCCGGTTCGGAGCGCGTCGATGGCGGCCTCGATGTACTTGACGCCGCGCGTTGCGAAGTAGTTGGAGACGACGACCAGGACCATGCCGAGCGCGTAGACGCGCCGGTATGGCCGGAGATAGGGCAAGAGGGTCCGCAGCTCGGTCATGATGGCTGGAATGTCATGACGTCCACCGGGCCCGGCAAGTCACAGCACTGGTAGAGGTCACACACTCTTGGGAGGAAACGATGTCGAGAACCAAGCTGGCCGCGCTCGCGCTGATCGCGGCCGCCGCGTGCGGGCGGGGTGAGAAGCGCGATGTCGCTTCCGCCGACAGTCTGAACC
>DATEJD010000020.1:0-2047 GCA_035278325.1 Gemmatimonadales bacterium
CGGGATCATCGGCTCAGGGCCTGCTGGCCGACGCCCCCCGGGTAGAGAGGAACCTGACCAGGGTGTTCACCTGCTCGGGCGTCAGCGTCCGGGCGTAGGCCGGCATGTTCAGGCTGCCGTTGGTGATGCGAGCGGCGATCTGATCCGGCTGCATCCGGCTCCGCACGTCCGACAGATCGGGGCCCCGTTTCCCGCCAATCCCCTCGATCGCGTGGCAGTACTCGCAGCCCTTCTCGTGAAAGAGCCTGGCGCCTTCGACCACGGTCGGATCGGTGCTCCCGACCACCGACGCCGGCAGCGCCGGCACCTCGAAGTTGGGCGACCAGTCGGCCCGCTGCCCCGCCACCCAGAAGGCCAGAATCACGGTCCAGATGAACACCACCAGCACGGCGGCGAGCGGCCGGTCGCGCACGCTCCGGACGCCTGTGTTGGCGAGCGGGAGAAGCAGCAGCACCGCGCCGAAGATCAGCGGCCCGGCCACAATGATGAAGTTCTCGAGACTGTGCGGCGCGAGGGCCAGCACCGCGAAATACCAGAGGAAGTACCAGTCGGGCCGCGGGTAGGCCTCCAGGATGCTCGGATCCGGCGGCTTGTCGAGCGGGGGCGGCCCCACGATCACCGCGAGCAGCACGATGGTCGCCACCACGGCCGCGCCGAACACCACGTCGCGCCAGGCGGCGTCGGGCCAGAACGGCACGCCTTCCCGCTTGAGCATCGCCGCATAGTTGGCGCGGTAGGTCGCGGGATCCACTCGGTCGCCCTTCTTGGGACGCTCCGAGATCCCGTGGCGCAGCACCAGGACCAGGTGCAGCCCCACGAAGGCGAACACGATTGCCGGAATGAAGAACACGTGGAACGCGAAGAACCGACTCAGCGTGGCGCCGCCGATGGTATCGCCGGCGAGGATGAAGCGGGCGATGTCCGGCCCGATGATCGGCATGCGGCCGGCCTGCGCCGCGCCGACGATGACCGACCAGACGGCGTTCTGGTCCCAGCGGAGCAGCTGACCGGTGAATGCCAGCGCCAGGGTGAGGAGCAGCAGCACCGCGCCGGTGAGCCAGTTGAGCTCCCGCGGGTACTTGAAGGCGCCCATCAGAAAGGTGCGGGAGACGTGGATCCCGATCAGCAGCACCATCGCGGACGCGCCGAAGAAGTGCATCCCGCGCAGGAGCCGTCCGAGCAGCGCCTGCTCGGTGATGAACTTGAGGCTCTCATAGGCCTGGCCGCTGGACGGGACGTACGAGCTCGCGAGCGCGATGCCCGTGGCCACCTGGAGCACGAAGGCAATGAAGGTCGCGCTGCCGAACACGTACCACCAGCCGGTACGCGGTGGCACGGGATGCTCGAGTGCATGCCGCGTGGCGGTGATCAGACCGCTGCGATCGTCGAGCCAGGACAGAAAGCGCCGCAGCACCAGCCGCTCAGACGATGGGAATGGGGCTGGTCAGGATCTCGACCTGCCCGTTACGCACACGCACCGGGTACTGCGGCAGCGTCTTGGGCGGAGGTCCGGCGGACACCGTGCCGTCCCGATAGTACACACCGCCGTGACAGGGACAGAGGAAGAGCTGCGCATCCGGCACCCACCGGACCGGACAGCCGAGGTGGGTGCAGTGCACCGTGAAGGCGGTGAACTTTTCGGCGTCATCCCGGCGGAGCCACGCGGCCGTGCGCGCGGTGACACCGGCCCACGGCAGCGGCGACGCGTCCTCGAACACGACGTTGACCGTCTCGCCGATCGTGAAGCCGCTCACCGGCCCCACGGGCCGCCACACTCTGGGCTGCTTCCGGGTGAGCGGCGACAGCAGGAACCCAATGACCGGCACCGTCGCGACCGCGCCGATGAATCCGGACAGCGCGATGGAAAGCCGCGTGAGGAAGCGACGTCGGGAGGGGGTCAGGTCAGAAGGGGTTTGGGGCTCCATGGCGGCAAAGTTACGCACGAGAAGACGAGAAGGCGATAGGACGATATGGCGATAGGCGCGGGGAGTCACCCTGAGCGAAGCGAAGGGGACATGCGTCGGGTCATGCCCCCTTCGCTTCGCTC
>DATEJD010000021.1:0-6854 GCA_035278325.1 Gemmatimonadales bacterium
CTTCGCTCAGGGTGACTCCGCTCCCGCTCACCGCTCACCGCTTACCGGTCACCTGTTGCCCCCGCGCCACCGCCCCGCTAGCTTGCCCCCCGCGTCTATCCTCTAACCACGGACCAGTTTGCGATGGCTGCCCCCAAGCGGCACGTCTTCACCTCCGAATCGGTCACCGAAGGCCATCCCGACAAGGTGGCCGACCAGATCTCCGACGCCGTCCTCGACGCCATCCTCTCGCGCGATTCGGCGGGCCGAGTGGCGTGCGAGACGCTGGTGACCACGGGCATGGCCGTCGTCGCGGGCGAGATCACCACCAAGACCTACGTGCACATCCCCGATCTCGTGCGCGAGACGGTCGAGCGGATCGGCTACACGGATGCGTCGTACGGGATGGACGGCCGCACCTGCGCCGTGCTCACCTCGATCGACCGCCAGTCGCCCGACATCGCGATGGGGGTCGATGCCAATCCGGAGAAGGCGCAGGGAGCCGGCGACCAGGGGATGATGTTCGGCTACGCCACCAGCGAGACCCGTGAGCGGATGCCGCTTCCGATCATGCTGGCGCACCGGATCGCCGAGCGGCTGGCCGCGGTGCGGAAGGGGCTCAACGGGCTGGATCAGCTCGAGTGGCTCCGGCCCGATGGGAAATCGCAGGTGTCGGTCGAGTACGAGGGCGACCGTCCGGTGGCCGTCCGCACGGTCGTCGTCTCCACCCAGCACGCCGAGCGCTACGGTCGCCGGCAGCTCGCGAACGGGACCATCCGCGAGGGCGTGATCGAGCAGGTCATCAAGCCGGTGCTCGCCAAGGCGGGATTCGACGCCGGCCGCACCAAATTCCTGATCAACCCCACCGGCCGCTTCGTGATCGGCGGCCCGCACGGCGACGCGGGGCTCACCGGCCGGAAGATCATCGTGGACACCTACGGCGGCATGGCGCGCCACGGCGGCGGCGCCTTCAGCGGCAAGGACCCGTCCAAGGTGGACCGCTCGGCCGCGTATGCCACCCGCTGGGTGGCCAAGAACATCGTCGAAGCCCGGCTGGCCCGCCGCTGCGAGGTTCAGATCGCCTACGCGATCGGCGTGGCTCGACCGGTCTCGATCCTGGTGCAGACCTTCGGCACCGGCGTGCTGCCTGACGCGACGCTCGAGAAGATCGTCGACGAAGTCTTCGATCTCACACCCAAAGGCATCATTGACGCGCTCAACTTGAAACGGCCAATTTACAGTCCCACAGCGGCCTACGGACACTTTGGTCGCCGGCCGTTCTCCGGCACCTACCGCGACAACGGCAAGCAGCAGAAGGTCGACTATTTCACCTGGGAAGAGACCGACCGCGTGAAGGATCTGCTGTCGGCGGCGCGGTGACACTGGCGTCGGTCGGTTGCTGACACTGATCCGGCTGTCTCGAATAGCCCCCGATGGTGGGGTGCGAGCGGGCTGCGGGGGCCGGGGGAGGCTAGGGGTTGGCGGGGCATGGCCAGCCTCCCCCGGCCCCCGCAGCCCGCTCGCACAGGGCAACGACGCTGGCACCAATACAGCGGGACTGACATCACTTACGAGGACCCGATGACCGCATCCGCCACGATCGCCAACTACGACATCAAGGACATCGCTCTCGCCGACGAGGGGAAGCGCCGCACCGAGTGGGCCGAGCGCTCGATGCCGGTGCTGCGCCAGATCCGCGCGCGGTTCGCCAAGGAGCAGCCGCTCAAGGGCCTCAAGCTTTCGGCCTGCCTGCACGTCACGACCGAGACCGCCAACCTGATGAGCACCCTGCGCGCGGCCGGGGCGGAGATCGCGCTGTGCGCCTCCAACCCGCTCTCGACCCAGGACGACGTGGCCGCGCACCTGGTGCGCGATCATGGCGTGCACGTCTACGCCATCAAGGGCGAGGACCACGAGACCTACTACAGCCACATCGCGAGCGCGCTCGCCTTCGGGCCCGACATGACCCAGGACGACGGCGCCGACCTGGTCGGCGCGCTCCACATGATCGCGCTCAACCGCCTCGACGACCTGGCTCCGCCCATCCGCAAGTGGGTCGAGACCCTGAGCCAGGACGAGCGCCGGGCGCTGGTGGGCAAGGTGCGCGGCTCGACCGAGGAGACCACCACCGGCGTCATTCGCCTCAAGGCGATGGCCAAGGAGGGCGTGCTCCAGTTCCCCATCGTCGCGGTGAACGACTCGAACACCAAGCACATGTTCGACAACCGCTACGGGACCGGCCAGAGCACGCTGGACGGCATCGTGCGCGCCACCAATCTGCTGCTGGCCGGCAGCACCGTGGTGGTGGCCGGCTATGGCTGGTGCGGCCGCGGCGTGGCCAGCCGGGCCCGCGGAGCGGGCGCCCACGTGATCGTGACCGAGGTCGATCCGCTGCCGGCGCTCGAAGCCCGGATGGACGGCTTCGAGGTCATGCCCATGGCCGACGCCGCTCCTATTGGCGACCTGTTCGTCACCCTCACCGGCAACATCCACGTGGTGCGGGCCGAGCACTTCGCCCGGATGAAGGACGGGGCGATCGTCTGCAACTCGGGCCACTTCAACGTCGAGCTCGACCTCGACGGCCTGGCCAGGATCAGCAGCGAGCGGCGCGAGGTCCGGCGCATGGTCGACGAGTACACCGTCAAGGGCAAGCGTATCATGGTCCTGGGCGAAGGCCGCCTGATCAATCTGGCCGCCGCCGAAGGCCACCCCGCGAGCGTGATGGACATGTCGTTCGCCAACCAGGCGCTGGCCGCGGAGGTCATCGCCAAGGAGTGGAAGACCCTCGGCAAGGCGGTCCACCGCCTGCCGGTGAGCGTCGACCAGGAGATCGCCCGCCTCAAGCTGCAGAGCATGGGGATCGCGATCGACACGCTGACGCCGGAGCAGGTGGACTATTTGGCCAGTTGGGATGCCGGCACCTGAGGGTGGACGGAAAGACGGAGGGACGGAAAGACGGAAGGACCAGAGGTGAACCCGCGCAAAGAGGTGCACGCCGGGTCGCCGCTGGTCCTTCCGTCTTTCCGTCCTTCCGTCTTTCCGCCTATACTTCCCCAATGATCGAAGTCACCGTCGCCCACCTCGGCCTCGACCGGAGCACCAATACCCCCGTCGTCATCCTCCGCGAGAAGGAAGGGGCGCGGGTGCTGCCCATCTGGATCGGGCCGGCCGAAGCCAGCGCCATCGCCATGGAGCTCCAGGGCATGAAGGCGCAGCGGCCGCTGACCCACGATCTGCTCAAGCAGGTGCTGGTCGGCCTCGGGGGCGAGCTCCGCCGGGTGGTGATCAGCGCGGTCAAGGAGAACACCTACTTCGCCGAGCTGCTGATCCGCCGGGACGATCACGTGTTCCAGGTGGACGCCCGCCCGTCCGACAGCATTGCCCTCGCGCTCCGCATGCGGGCGCCCATCTTCACCAGCGACCAGCTGCTCGAGCAGAGCGGCGTCGAGGCCGACGAGCCCAGCCCCAATCCGTCGCTCGAGGCGGACAAGCTCAAGGAGTATCTCGAGCGGATGGATCCCCAGGATTTCGGGAAGTTCAATCCGTAAGTGACGCGGGGACTGGCGGCGGGGCCGGCGCGGAGCGCGGCGAACGCTCGGGCCGGGACGCGTCGCACGCTTGCCGCAGTCGCGGTTGCCCTCCTCCCGCTCGCTCCCCTTTCCGCTCACGCGCAGCAGCTCTCCACCGCCGCCGGCCGGGTGATCGTGCCGCGCGCCAGCGATACCGTCCCGCTTCCACGTGCTCGCGTCCTGCTCCACCGCGTGGGCGCGGACGCGCAGGGTCCCATCGATTCGATGACGGCCGACGGGGCGGGGCGGTTCCGCTTTCGCTTCCGCGCCGACACCAGCGCGCTCTACCTGCTGAGCACCCGCTACGGCGGCATCGAGTATTTCTCGCCGCCGGTTCACACCAATCCGGCGCGGCCGGATACGGCCATTGCGCTCGCGGCCTACGACACCTCGAGTACGACGCCCATCGCGGTCGAGGCGAGGCACATCGTGGTACCCCGCGCGGGCGGCGACGGGTCGCGGCCGGTGCTGGATCTGATCGTGCTCCGGAACGACGGGATCCGCGCCCGCGTCGCGCCCGATTCGGCCCACCCCAGCTGGTCGCTCACGCTGCCGGCCGGCTCGGGTGAGATGCAGCTCGGCGAGAGCGACCTGTCGCCCGACGCGGTGATCCGGGTCGGCGACACGGTCCGGGTGCTCGCCCCACTGGCGCCGGGGCAGAAGCAGCTCTCGATCCAGTATGCGACCGTGCCGGTGCGCGGCCGCCTGGTGTTCCCGATCGGGGCCACGGAGACGCCGGTGAACCTGCTGGTGGAGGAGCCCGGCGTGCGGGTGAGCGGCGGGACCTTGGCCCTGGCCGACACCCAGGTCATCGAAGGCCGGAGCTTTCGCCGGTTCTCGGGCCGGGTACCGGGCGGTGGCTCGATCACGCTCACCGTGCCGGCCGGCCCGGCGGTCGCATCGCGCCGGATCCTCGCCGGCCTGGTTGGCGGGCTGGCGCTCGCGCTGGGCGCGGCCGCGGTGTGGCTGGTTCGACGCCCTCGACGGCCGCGGGCGCCCGTGGCGCCCGGAAGCCCCGACGAGACTTCCCGCCTGCTCGATGCCATCGCCGCGCTCGACGCGCGCTACGCGGGCCGCGAGGGCGAGACTCCGCCGGACGAGTGGAAGCGCTATACCGAGGAGCGCGCCGCGCTCAAGGCGCGGCTCGAGCACGCTCTTGCGGGGCCGGGGCCCGGCCCCTACGTTTGACGCCGTTGAACAATCGAAGCACGCGAATGGGGACGCTCGGAAACCGGTGCAACACCGGTGCGGCCCCGCCACTGTAACGGGCACGACCTCGTCGGTCGATCTTCGCTCACAACGCCACTGGGCAACCGGGAAGGCGGGCGAAGGCCCGAAGCCAGGAGACCTCTCCGTTCGCGCCACCATGTACACCCTCGGGGGAGGGTCGGTGGCGTGTCGGCGGCCACCGTGGTCGTCCCGCATCGCCCGTCCACCACCCTGAGGACGGGCGGTTTTCATTTTCACCCTTCGTCGCATCCGTCGCCGCAGCATCCGTCGCGCCCGCGTGGCGCTGCTGCTCGCGCTCGCCGCCTGCCGGCCCGCCGTCCCGGCCGTGCGTGGCGGCGTGGTGGACGACGCAGGCGATACGGTGGCCGTCGCCGGTCAGCCGCACCGCATCGTCTCGCTCATCCCGGCCACCACCGAGCTGTTGTTCGCGATCGGCGCCGGCGGCTCCGTGGTCGGCCGCACCGAGTGGTGCGACTATCCGCCGGCGGCCGCTACCGTTCCCAACCTGGGCGACGGCATCGCGCCCAACGTCGAGGCCATCCTCGCGGCCCGCCCGGATCTCGTCCTGCTCTATAACTCGGCCCAGAACGCCGCCGTGGCGGCACGGCTCCGCGGCCTCGGCATTCCCACCCTCCGGCTCAACACCGACAAGCTGGCCGACGTAGACCGCATCGGCCGGCTGCTCGGCCGGATCACGGGGCACGCGGAGGCCGCGGACTCGATGGCCGCCGTGTTCGATACCGCGCTCGCCAATGCCACGCTCGCGTCGACCGGCACGCGCCCCAAGGTGCTGCTCCTCGTGTGGGAGCAGCCGCCGATGACCATCGGCCGCGGCAGCTTCCTCGACGACCTGGTGCGGCGGGCCGGCGGCGTCAACCTGTTCGAGGACGTGTCCTCCTCCGCCGGCACGGTGAGCATCGAGGCAGTGGCGGCGCGCGATCCCGACCTGATTCTCACCACCACCGACGGTCCGGTCGCCTTTGCGAGCCGCCCCGAGTGGCAGGTGGTGCGCGCGGTGCGTGAGCGCCGCTTTCTGCCGGTCACCGGCTCGGAGTTCAATCGGCCCAGCCCGCGGGCCGCTGCGGCCATCCGCGAGCTCACCGCCAAGCTTCGGCGGGCCGGCTGATGCGCGGCCGGGTCGTGCTGCTCGTGATCGGGGTGCTGGCGACGCTCATGGTTGGCCTCGCCGCCGGGACCGTCCCGCTCGCGCCGAGCGAGGTCTGGGCCGGCCTCTGGCACGCGGACGCGAGCTCGGCCGTCATCGTACGCGACCTCCGCGCGCCCCGCGTGCTGCTCGCCTTCTGCGTCGGCGGGAGCCTGGCCGTCACCGGCGCTGCGCTTCAGGCGATGATTCGGAACCCGCTCGCCGAGCCCTACCTGCTCGGGCTGTCGGGGGGCGCTGGGCTCGGCGCGGTCATCGCGATCGCCACCCGGGCGGGCGGCACGTGGGCCATCCCGATCGCCGCGTTCATCGGGGCGGTCGCGGCGGTGGCCCTGGTCTACCGCTTGAGCCTGGTGGCCGGGCGCCGCCTCGATCCCCGGGTGCTGCTCCTCTCGGGTGTGGTGGTCGGCTCGTTCGCCGGCGCGCTCATGAGCGCCATCATCGTGCTCTCGCCCTCCGCCAGCATCCGGAACGCCTTCCTCTGGCTCCTGGGAGGCTTCGGCTCGGCGTCGTGGCAATCGCTGGCGGTGTTCGCGGCTTACGCGTCGGTGCCGCTGGCCCTGATCGGCCTGAGCGCCCGCAGCCTGGACCTCCTCGCGCTGGGCGAGGAGCCGGCCCACCACCTCGGCGCCGACGTCGACCGCACCCGCCGGCTGGTCTACGGGTCCACGGCGCTGCTCACCGCGGCGAGCGTTGCCGCCTGCGGGATCATCGGCTTCGTCGGCCTGGTCGTGCCCCACGCCGTTCGCACCGTCGCGCGGCCGCTCCACCGCACGCTGCTGCCGCTCGTATTCGTCGCGGGCGGCGGGTTCCTGGTGCTCTCCGACGTGGTGTCCCGTACGGTGGTCCGGCCGCTCGAGCTGCCGGTCGGCGTGATCACCGCGCTGGTCGGCGTGCCGGTGTTCCTGTGGCTG
>DATEJD010000022.1:0-2338 GCA_035278325.1 Gemmatimonadales bacterium
CAGCATGTAGGGGAACGGGCTCAGCCCCTGACCCATCGGACCGAACACCACGTGGGCGGCCTTCCGGCCCCGGGTCCAGAGATTGATCGCGGTCATCTTGAGCGCCCGTTGGACCACCGCGTCGGCCAGGCCGAGCTGCCGGTAGAACTCGAGGGTGCGCGCGTGCACCACCAGCGCGCGCGAGGTGGTGCCGGGCTCGGCGGTCTTGTCGATGAGGCGGAAGCTCACGCCGAGGCGAGCCAGCCAGTGGGCGAGCACGAGGCCGGTGGGACCGGCGCCGGCGATGAGGACTTCAGTGTCGGGCATGGGCGCTCAAATCTGGATCGCTCCAGGGTTCCGTGGCAGGACGAGTCGGTGCGGCCCTTCACCACGAAGGCCAGAGATCTCAACAGGACTCCGGCGCCGGAAGGAGGTGCGCGCGAGCCCATGACAGGACGCTATCTTCTGGCGATGGCGGGCGTAAGTCCGCGTCTCCCGGTCGCCGTCATCCCCCTTGGATTCGCCCGATGATACGACGCCTCCTGCTCTCCTGCCTCGCCCTGCTCGCTGCCTGCGCGCAGCCGCATCCGGCGCCCACGCCGGCCGTTCGGCCCGCCGTGGCCGCCGTGCCTCATCCTGCCTGGTGGAAGGAAGTCGTGGTGTACCAGGTCTACCCGCGCAGCTTTCAAGACAGTGACGGCAACGGCGTGGGAGACATTCCAGGCATCATTGCCCGGCTGGACTACATCCAGAGCCTGGGCGTGGACGTCGTCTGGCTCAACCCCGTGTACCAGTCGCCCAACGACGACAACGGCTACGACATCAGCGACTATCGAGCGATCATGCCCGAGATGGGCACGATGGCCGACTTCGACCGGCTACTCGGAGGCCTCCACCAGCGCGGGATGAAGCTGGTGATGGACCTGGTAGTGAATCACACCAGCGACGAGCACCCCTGGTTCCAGCAGAGCCGCCGAAGCCGGGACAATCCCTATCGGGACTATTACCACTGGTGGCCCGCGGAGCGCGGGACGCCGGCCGCGCGCTGGAGCTTCTTCGACGAGGAGGGCAGCGCCTGGCGCTACGACTCGCTCACGAACGCCTACTACCTCCACTACTTCAGCCGCAAGCAGCCCGATCTCGATTGGGAGGATCCGCGGGTCCGCCGGGAAGTGTACGACATCATGAAGTTCTGGTTCGAGAAGGGGGTCGACGGGTTCCGCATGGACGTCATCCCGTTCATCTCCAAGGACACCACCTTCCCGCCCCTGCCGGCGGAATACCACGGCGATTACGTGGCCTACTACGCCAAGGGCCCTCGCCTGCACGAGTACCTGCGCGAGATGAACCGCGACGTGCTCAGCAGGTACGACGTGATGACCGTGGGCGAAGGCGGCGGGGTCGCGGTGGAGGACGCGCTCGCGTTCGTGGCAGAGGACCGTCACGAGCTGCAGACGTTCTTCCAGTTCGAGCTGGTGGATCACTGGGGCCGGCGCCCGGACAGCTGGATGTACCCCGACAGCACGACTCGTAGCCTCCCCGCGCTCAAGCAGGTCTTCACGAAGTGGGACAGCGTCTTCGCCACCTCCGGCTGGGGTACCGTATTCCTGGGCAACCACGACCAGAGCCGGATGGTGAGCCGGTACGGGAATGATAGTCCCCGCTACCGGGTGGCCTCGGCCAAGATGCTCCACACCCTGCTGCTCACCATGCGGGGCACGCCGTACATCTACAGCGGCGACGAGCTGGGGATGGCCAACATCCGCTTCACGGACATCGGCGACTACCGCGACCTGATGACCATCAACTACTACCGGCGGCTCGAGCGCGAGGGCGGCGACCTGCGGGCCTTCCTGGCCGCGCAGGCGGAGCTGAGCCGGGACAACGGGCGCACGCCGTTCCAGTGGAGCGGGGACAGCAACGCGGGGTTTACCACGGGAGCGCCGTGGATCCGGATCAACCCCGACTACCGCACGGTCAATGTGGCGATCGAGGAGCAGGACACGAGCTCGGTGCTGCACTACTTCCGCCGCCTGATCCGGTTGAGGAAGTCCGAGCCGGTGCTGGTCTACGGCAGGTATCAGGTGCTCGACCGCGAGAACCCCGAGGTCTACGCCTACACCCGGAGCCTCGACGGACGCACGCTGATGGTGGCGCTCAGCTTCAGCCCGGCGGGGGGCCGGACGGCCATCCCCGCCGGGTACCACCCAGGGAAGATCCTCATCAACAACCTTGCGGCATCGCCGGTGAAGGGCACCGCGGTGGTGCTCGAACCGTACCAGGCGGTGGTGCTCGAGCTGAGCGGCCACTGAGGAAGCGGCGCGTCGAGTCACCCTGCCGGGAGTCACCCTGAGCGAAG